>METF01000109.1:4460-5153 GCA_001771235.1 Candidatus Zhuqueibacterota bacterium RBG_16_48_16 | reverse complement strand
CTTAACAGTACTTGATTTGACTTTTGTGATCGTGCGTACTATCTCTGCCGTCCCATTCCGTTACTTTTCGCCTGACTTTGCGTATATGGCCGAACTCGAAAAATTGATACTGGAAGGAGAGGAAATGCTGATTAAATTGTACATGTTTTTAGTGCTCGTATTCTGTGGAGTCGCAGTTTCGCAGGCCGGGACCATCCACGGCTTTGTGCGGGAAAAAGAGAGCCTGGAGCCGATCGTTCTGGGCAATGTCTGGATCAAAGGAACCAACACGGGCACCACCACCAATATGAAAGGCTACTACGTGTTGCCGGCGCTGAAGCCGGGCGATTACCAGATCGCCTTTCGCTACATCGGATATGCGACAGTCACCGTTGAACAAAAAGTCGGATTGGACGATGACCTGGAATTGAATGTCATGCTCGAGCTGGAACCTATCGTTCTGGAGACGGCCGTGGTGACGGCGGAGCGGGACAAGCGCGAGCTGGACATCAAGCCCAGCCAGATTTCCGTTGAAGTGCCGCAATTACGCACTATTCCGACGGTGGCCGAACCCGATCTTTTTCGCGCGCTGCAAATGCTTCCGGGCGTGGCCACGCTGTCCGACTTTTCCGCCGGTCTCTATATTCGCGGCGGCAGCGCCGATCAAAACCTGATCCTGCTGGACCAGATCGATGTCTATAATCCCAATCACAT
>METF01000109.1:2946-4436 GCA_001771235.1 Candidatus Zhuqueibacterota bacterium RBG_16_48_16 | reverse complement strand
TACCGACGCGATCAAATCGGTCGAGCTGCTCAAAGGCGGGTTTCCCTCTATGTACGGCGGCAGGCTTTCCTCGGTATTGAACGTCATTAACAAGGAGGGCAACCGCGAACAGTTCCAGGGAGTAACGCGGTTGAGCCTTCTCGGCGCCAACGCCACCCTGGAGGGTCCGTGGAAAAAAGGATCGTGGATGGTTTCCGGACGGCGAACCTACCTGGACCTGGCCGCCAAGATGGTCGATTTTGATTTGCCCTATTACTTTTACGACGGCCATGCCAGGATCAATTTTGACATAGACAAAAATAACCTGGCGAGCGCCAGTTTCTATGTCGGCGACGATATTCTCGACCTTTCCCAGGACGGCACCACCATCAAGCTGGACTGGGGCAACAAGACCTTTAGCAGCCAATGGACCCATTTGTTCAACAGCAAGCTGTTCTCCCATTTTGTTTTTGCCGGCAGCAGGTTCAAAAGCGATACCGTCGTCGAATTCGACGATATCTCCTTCGGCATCCTCAACCAGATCACCGATCTGTCGCTGAAAGGATATTTGACCTACACCCCGACCACCGGCCATTCCATGGACTTTGGCTTTGAAACCAAAAAACTCGATTTCGACCTGAATTACAATGTGGTGGACAATGAATATCCGAATGGATTCAAGGGAAATTACCTGGCTTTTTATTTCCAGGATAACTACCGGCTGGGCTTGTTCACCATTTTACAGACCGGCCTGCGCCTCAGCCATTATTCCGACGGCAATTATTCTCGTTTGGAGCCGCGCATTTCGCTCAAGCGCATTCTCAGCGACCGGGTGAACCTGACGCTGAGCTATGGCCGTTACAACCAATTCCTCAACCTGGTGCAGCAGGAGGGTCTGAGTTTTGCCGACATGTGGTTCCCGGTCGACGAAACTTTTGCGCCCGGAAAAGCGGATCACTTTATCATCGGCTATTCTTATGACAACCAGAAAACATTTTCCGTGAACGCCGAAGCCTATTTCAAAAATTATGGCAACATTGCTGAGTACCGGGTGTTTCGCGGAGCGGACGAACCGCTCGATCACCAGACGGCGGCGCAAAACTTTTACAGCGGTAACGGCAAAGCTTATGGCGGCGATGTCTACCTCCGCAACAACATCTACGGTTTGAAAGGGTGGATCGGCTATTCGCTGAGCTGGTCGGAAAAGCAGATCGACGGCTATAATTTTGGCAAAGAGTATTTTCCCACCTATGACCGCAGGCACACCATCACGGCCATCGAGGACTATTACCTGGGCCGTAAATGGCGTTTGAACCTGGCCTTCAAGTACGGCTCCGGCCAGCCGTATACCGAAGTCACGGCGCGTTATGCCGCCGTCACCCCAAACGGCTATATCTATTACCTGCCCCTGGACGGCGAAAAGAATTTCTACCGTCTCCCTGCCTACCACCGGCTGGATGTCGGCCTCTTCCGCACCACTCGGATATTTGGCCTGGATTCGGAGATTTATG
>METF01000109.1:2675-2826 GCA_001771235.1 Candidatus Zhuqueibacterota bacterium RBG_16_48_16 | reverse complement strand
AAGGAGAGGACGATGCGATTGAGAGTTTTTGCGTTGCTGCTATTGCCCGTGCTTTTTTACAACTGCCACAATAACCCGGCGGCCCCGGACTATCAAAAAGAAATCACCGTTTTTGGCTATCTCCAGGGCAATGCCAGCCTGGATCAGGATC
>METF01000109.1:1914-2570 GCA_001771235.1 Candidatus Zhuqueibacterota bacterium RBG_16_48_16 | reverse complement strand
TAAAAGAAAGCCCGGGGAAGCCAGGATTTTACTTTAACGACCAGCTTCTGATCAAGCCCAAAACCACATACGCCCTCACCATCGTCGCCGATGGTGCAGAGGTAACGGCCGCGACCACCGTGCCGCCGGAGATTGGCCTGACCAGCGACTTGCGCGCCGATACGGTTAATTACGTTCATCACAAGAATCTGTCCATGAAAATGCCGATTTTTATCGAGCACGAAAACCCCGAGCAGGTGGTGCTGGTGGATATGTTCTGCAATGAATCCTGGGAAAATGCCGAATACATCACGCCGTTTCATAATCACACCAGGCCGGACGACCAGGAAGAATACGACGGCGGCACTAACGGCGAGCCGCGCCATATTCAGGGCATGGGCAAGCACATGGATTTTACCTCGGCCAATTATCCAGGTCAATATGTGATCGACTGGTATTCGTCTATGCTGGTCTTTTACGGCTCCTATACCATGCTGGTCCACGCCATCGATGATAATTACCACAAACACATTTATACTGAAAATCCCGATTATAACGGCGGCGTGCACAATGGGCTGGGGGTTTTTGGCTCTTATTGCGGGCAGAGGTATGAGATGGTGGTGGTGAAGGAGGAGTGAGGGAAAGGTTCTTTTTAGCCTTACTTGAATCTTCCCGGA
>METF01000109.1:1772-1887 GCA_001771235.1 Candidatus Zhuqueibacterota bacterium RBG_16_48_16 | reverse complement strand
GGTGGCAACGGACGGGCAGCAGCAGCCGTAGGAGTACAGCAGCTTGGTTGCTTGACCACAATGATCCCTCACGGTGAATCCCATCTGAAAATGATCTCAATCCACTTTTCCAAGG
>METF01000109.1:1584-1761 GCA_001771235.1 Candidatus Zhuqueibacterota bacterium RBG_16_48_16 | reverse complement strand
AAAGTCCTTGATTTTACACAATGGCCTCAGTATTTTTGATCAAAATAAATTGTTCGGAGAGAATCCATGAGTAAGCTTCAGGAAGCCGAAAAGCTCCTGTCTTCTATGACGCGAGCTGAAAAAGCGCAAATGCTGCAATGGGTAGTACGGGATTTAGGAGACTCGTTCCCGGGTATA
>METF01000109.1:855-968 GCA_001771235.1 Candidatus Zhuqueibacterota bacterium RBG_16_48_16 | reverse complement strand
CACCATGAGCTCACTATTTTTTATTAAAATATGGAGACACAGGAATGAGCATAGAGCAATTGAAGGACGAGGCACTTCGGTTGAGTCCTGAGGGGCGGGGATATTTGGCGCGG
>METF01000109.1:0-825 GCA_001771235.1 Candidatus Zhuqueibacterota bacterium RBG_16_48_16 | reverse complement strand
GAGGCGGACATTGAGAATCGCTGGATTGACGAGGCCATTCATCGAGACGACGAGCTCGATCAAGGCACAGCCCAGGCGCGTCCGGTCGATGAGGCTCTCGCTCGTGCCCGGGCGCGTCGAAAGTGAGCGCATTGGTTTCGATCCACGAAGCGGCGGAGGCCGAGCTCAACGAAACCGCCGATTTCTATGATCGTGTGAGCATTGGCCTCGGCGCTGAATTCATTAAGGAGATTTGGCGAGCTATTGAGAACATTAAGCAATTTCCTGAGGCATCACCGCTCATCCGAGATCGGGTACGGAAAAAGACTCTTATGAGGTTCCCTTACTCGCTGATTTACTCCATTCGGCCTGGGGAGATCAGAATTCTCGCCGTGGCCCATCAGAAAAGACGCCCGTTCTACTGGCGTGACCGTGGGTGATCATGGCATGGGCTCCACTCAAGGAGCAGAGCAATCACTCAAATGTTCGTTTGACGCTGATTTTGTGGAACTGGCTCACCGAATTCACGATGCGATTGAGGCACAGGACCGGCTTTCTGATCAGCTTATCCGGGTAAATCGTCCTCTCTATATTTTCGCAGAAGCTCCAAGATTCCGGGAAGGTGTGCAAGTGAATAATCGCTTGTGATCAAGGGAAGTTTTTCTTATTTTTTAACGCTCCTTTAATTCATTTCTCCACAATAGGTATAATTTCAATTTCATTTTTAAAAACCAAAAGCGATTTTGAAATGAGAAACATCCTCGCCATCGCAATTTGTCTCATTCTTATTGCTTTTGCTGCTTATACAGCATTTACGTTTGCGGTGGAGGATTCAATTGACATAGT
>METF01000108.1:10311-12942 GCA_001771235.1 Candidatus Zhuqueibacterota bacterium RBG_16_48_16 | reverse complement strand
TGCCACACCTTTTTCCGCGGCATAATCCTGCGCTCGTTCGATCTCCCCCGGCCCGACGATGACAGCGCTGCAGTGAATGTTTTTTTGCTTTAAAAGGGACATCGCGTCGATGAGATCATAAATGCCTTTTCGCCGCCCGACTTCGCCCAGGTAAATCAGATCCCAGTCGACCTGCAATGAGACGGGAAGAATCTCTTTCAAATCGATCCCGTTTTCTACTGCAAAAAGATTGGCCTCCGGCAAAATGTCGCGGAAAAATTTTTCCCAATTGGAGGAAAGCACAATGACCGCGTCGCACCGGCGCAGGACGGCTTTGATGCTTTTTTGCAGTAAAACACGGCTTCGTTGAACGAATTCTCTGAACATGGCGCCGTGAATATGCAAAATGACTTTTTTTCTAAAAATCTTTGCAGCGAAAATATAGAGCACTTTTTCCCAAAACGAGGTGTATGAAGCCGTATGTATGTGGACGATGTCTATTTCAAATTGGGAGAGCGAACGGATAAATCGAGCGAGATAGAGAAAAGAATAGAAATAGCTTTTGAAGGCAGTCCCCGGATTTCTCCACAGGGAGGCGCTATATCCGACTTTGGTTGTGAACCGGCCGCTTTTTTTGAGAAAAGACTTTGTTATATTATGCAATCGCAGGTCACATTCCTCACCGAGCCTGGATTGCATCAAAGCCCCGACAAAAGCTTCCATTCCGCCAATCTGCGGCGGTGCAGGTGCGACCACAAGTATGCGCGTTTTCCTGGTCATCAATTTTTTCTCTTATGCGGATATCAATACATCATCACATGACAAAGACATTTTAGCTATAACTTTCTCCAAAGACAATTGAAAAATTTTCGGCACAAGCTTTTCTATCTGGCAGTTCCATCAAACCGACTGCGCAGTTATGAAAGCCTGTCGTTTCATCACCCAACAGAAACATCTTGCTTCTTTTAAGCCGTTTCGCTACATTTGCCCGTTATTATCACCAATACCTGCCTGGGCAAAACCGTTTCGATACTAAGAACAGGGCAACGATCTCAGTTTGTGAGAGCGTCCCGATCTTATATCGGGAAGGTCAGCAAAGGTTAAAGCGGACGATTAGCTCAGTTGGTGGGAGCGTCCCGATCTTATATCGGGAAGGTCAGCAAAGGTTAAAGCGGGCGATTAGCTCAGTTGGTTAGAGTGCTGGTCTCACATACCAGAGGTCACTGGTTCAAATCCAGTATCGCCCACGACAATAATCACAATATAATTAATAAGAAAAGCCCTGCAATTATGCAGGGCTTTTTTGTTATCCACTAACTGAGGTGGCAATAGGGTGGCAATCTTTGAATATAACGTTGAGATTATTGATTTGCGTTCGATAGACAGGGGACTTCTGCCCCTATTCATGCTCTTATTTCGTGATGATTCAGTAATGTTTCTCTTCTCAAAAGTGAACCAATGCCTTATGAGAGAAAAAGATGACGTAAAGAGCCAGAATAGAATCTATGATTTCAATAAGGCCAAGCAGGAAACCCATTGAATCCGGGGAAGTCGGGAAGACATGCGACAGGTCCAAGCCAAGAACGATGACAAACATCCAGCCGAGAATTATTGCCATCCAGAAGGCATACTTCCTGTTCTTCCATGCTAGTGGGATTGTTATGAAACTGGCTAGCAACAGGGCACCCAGAAAGGCATTGAAGCCCCAGAACACGGCTGGACCAAGATGAGAAAATTCACGCGTTTCAATAGGCCCTCATGGTTCAAGCGAGAGAAATGTAAGCACCAAAACGAGAAGACAGATGGCAACTGTTTTGTTAGTAGAAACGCTCCTCATTTTGTCCTCCTTTATTGTTTTATTAATTCACCTTGAAAAGGGCGCAAGTACGAAAATATGCCAGGCGCATCAAAGCCTGAATAATTCACAAAAAAGTGATAAATGTGCGACGCACTTTTTGAAATAAATAAAGTTCGGCTACTTTTTGCTTCATCATAAAATAACTTTGTTTGCAAGTGCGTCGCACATTCAGCTAATTCATGAATAATGCAGGGAAGATGCCTGGCAAGTCAAAATCATGGCATAGATGCGACCAACTTTTTAAATTCATTCTCCGTAAATGCGCGCATGGTTTCGGTCCTAATGCCACCAGCAAAGGTCGCAAAAGCCGCTTTCTGAGCCGTTTCAGCATCCGCTGCTTCGAAAATAACAAGGGCGTCGTATTGGCCCATCAGAACCAGAAAACTTTTCATTTCGGCTCCAAGAGCCTTAAAACCCTGCTTCAAAGCATCGAGACGAGCAGGACTTTCCTTCAGGTCCCTTACACTCCCTGCTTCAAAACGTAATAGACTGATGAACGTAGCCATGTTCTCACCTCCTTTGAAATAGGCTTTGTTTAGAAAACTTCAAATCTCCTCCCTGGGAATTTTTTGCAACCGTTGAAAGAAAAGGAATTGAATCTATCAGGTTATTGATCATTCATGACACTGTGGCGGACTAGCCCCTGTTCCGTGTGCCTCGCTTGTGCTCTCGTGTTCCGCCTGTATATTCTTATATGAATACACATTCCATATAATTATTTTTTGCCGAAATGTCAAGTCATTTTTATCTGAAATGAAAAAAATTGCTTTTCACGTGTGCCGTGGACTATCTCA
>METF01000108.1:6473-10302 GCA_001771235.1 Candidatus Zhuqueibacterota bacterium RBG_16_48_16 | reverse complement strand
GGAAGCAACGAGCTTCCGGGTAGATGTCGATTCACCACGATTTTACGAATTTTCACTCATTCCGCATCTTTTGCCGGTTCAACGCCTTCCGAGGTCATGATGATGCGCCTGATTGTCCCTGCTGTTTTTTCTCATGGCTATGCTCCTTATTGGCAGGCGAGGCCGTGGAATCCGGCCATTACGATTCTCTTTTCGATCTTTTGCATTTCGAGCACAATATAGGAATCGATTTGGTTTCTTCCATCATTTTTATGGTAACTAAAAATTCTGTAATATCTCCTCAGTCACAGCGCCATGTTGCATTTTAAGTGAGATTTTGCTAATTTCCTGCGCTTCTTCATTGATAACTATTTTTCGCTAAACCCCAAGAAACAAGTTTTGCAAAGCTGCGACGGGCTTTAAAAATCTCCGGCACTGAATCAAGGGAGCAGAAATGATACGTAAAATGTTATTCGTTACGACGCTTGCAGCCATCATATTCTCAGCCTGTCCGTACATAAAGGCGGCGGACAATCCTCCCGGTGAATCCTACACCAAATCAAGGACCTCATCCTATAAATTCGATTTCGGCCCGGGGAAAACAGAGCCGGGGTACATTCAGATCACGCCATCGACTGTCTATTCACAGGAGTTGGGTTACGGCTTCCACAGCGATTCGCTGCTTTCTTATGTCATGGCAATCGACCGCGGCAGCGACGATGCCATTCGCAGTGACTTCTGCAGCAGCACCAGCCCGTTTTTCTTTACGGTCGATGTGCCCGAGGGCAACTATCAAGTTACCGTAACAATGGGTGATGAAAAAGCGGAAACCGCTACGACGGTCAAAACCGAATTGCGTCGACTGATGTTGGAAAAGGTTCGTACCGCCCCCGGAGAATTCGCCACACGTACGTTTTTGGTCAACACCCGCTCGCCGCGTATCGCCGGTGGCGGCGAGGTCGAACTCAAGGACAGGGAAAAAACTTTCGAGTTTTGGGCCTGGGATGATAAACTGACCTTTGAATTCAACGATACGCGCCCCACCGTCTGTTCGCTCGAAATCGCTCCGGTCGATAATACCAAAACCATTTTCCTGCTGGGCGACTCTACGGTTTGCGACCAGCCGCGCGAGCCATTCAATAGCTGGGGACAAATGGTGACCCGCTTTTTCACGCCGGAGGTGGTGATCGCCAATCACAGCGAATCCGGTGAAACCTTCAGGGATTCGCAGCACCGCAGGCGGCTGGACAAAATCCTCAGCCTGATGAAACCGGGGGATGTCCTGATCATGCAGTTCGGCCACAACGACATGAAGGAACGCGGCGAGGGCATTGGCGCGTTCACCAGTTTCAAATCGTCCATAAAACATTTCGTAGCAGAGACAAGAAAAGCCGGCGGCATCCCGGTGCTGGTCACGCCGGTGCAGCGGCGCAATTTTGACGAGCAGGACAAGATCGTCAACTCACACGGCGATTACCCGGAGGCGGTGCGACAGGCGGCTAAAGAGGACAATGTGCCGCTCATCGATCTGCATGCCATGAGTACGACGCTCTATGAAACGCTCGGCCCGCAAGGCTCGGTTGCCCTTTTCAGTGTTCCCGAAGATCGGACGCATCATAACAATTACGGCAGCTACCAGCTCGCCAAATGTATCGTCCAGGGCATCATCGACAACAAGCTCGATATCGCCCAATACATCGTGGACGACTGGCAAGATTTTAATCCTGCGCACCCCGATCCGTTGGAGAGCTGGGAATTCCCGGCCAGCCCGCAGATGACATCGCTGAGGCCTGATGGGAATTGAGAAGGCGTAAGTGAAACGTCAAAGGTGAAAGGTGAAATGGGGAAAATTTTTTTAATGCTTTCGTTTCACGTTTGACTTTTCATGTCTCACCAAAATTAATGGAGAGCGTAGTACAAATATCTTATCACCAAAATTGAGCGATTCAATTGTCATTCAGCAGGAATCTCTGCAATTTTGGGCACAAAAACAAAGATTCTTACAGAATGACATAATGCCTTACAAGTGAACGTTCCAAGTCAACATCGCTCTAATCGGGTATCAAAAAAAAGAGTTTTCTGGGATAATAGAAAAAGGAATCAGTGACAATGAAGCTTAAAAAAATTCTTATTGCGTGTCTTATTTCTATCATCGGGCTATCCAAATCCCACAGCCAGGAAATCGAAGCGGTAAAGCCTGTTCTCATCGAGGTTGATTTGGAAAAGGAGAAAGGCGAGATGAATCCGGTGTGGGCCTGGTTTGGCTATGATGAGCCGAATTATACATACATGCAGGACGGCAAAAAGCTGCTGACGGAAATTTCCCAGGCAAGCCCGGCGCCGGTCTACGTCCGTTGTCACAACCTGTTGACCAGCGGCGACGGTACGCCGGCGCTAAAATGGGGCTCGACCAATGTTTATACGGAAGATGAGCGTGACAATCCGGTCTACGACTGGAGCATCATAGATCGGATATTCGATACCTACGTTGAACGCGGCATGAGACCGTTGGTCGAGATAGGCTTTATGCCGGAGGCACTCTCCGTCAAACCGCAGCCGTACAAGCACTCCTGGCGGCCCGGCGCGCAATACTCGGAGATTTTCACCGGCTGGGCCTATCCGCCAAAGGACTATGAAAAATGGGCCGAGCTGGTCTATCGATGGGTCAGGCATTCCATCGACCGCTATGGCGTGGAAAAAGTCAAAACCTGGTTTTGGGAGCTGTGGAATGAGCCAAACATCGGCTACTGGCAGGGCACGACGGAAGAGTATCTCAAATTGTACGATTACAGCGTGGACGCGGTCAAACGCGCTCTTCCCGTTGCGGCCATGGGCGGGCCGCATGTTACCGGACCGTCCTGGGAAGACTCGGCGGTGTTTCTCAAGACTTTTCTCGAACATTGTCTAAGGGGAAAAAATTATGCAACAGGCGCGACCGGCTCTCCCCTGGATTACATCGGATTCCACGCCAAGGGCCAGCCAAAGGTCATTGACGGCACAGTGCAGATGAACCTGGGAAAGCAGTTGCGCGATATTTCCAGCGGCTTTGAGATCGTTGCTTCATTTCCCGAGCTGAAGCATCTGCCGATCATTATCGGCGAATCGGATCCCGAAGGATGTGCCGCTTGCTCGATGCAGGACAATCCGGAAAATGCCTATCGCAACGGCACCATGTACTCGAGCTACACCGCGGCGGCCTTTGCCCGCAAATTCGATCTCGCCGATCATTTTGGCGTCAATTTCAAGGGCGCGGTCACCTGGGCCTTTGAGTTCGAAAACCAGCCCTGGTTCAACGGTTATCGCGACCTGGCGACCAATGGCGTGGACAAGCCGGTTTTGAATGTCTTTCGCATGTTCGGCATGATGTCCGGTAAACGGGTGGAAGTGAGCGGCGACCTGGCTTATGATTTTATTGCCGTGCGCGACTCGAGCATCCGGGGTCTGCGACCGGATATCAACGCCCTTGCGTCAAAAGACGACCATTCGGCCTCGATCATGGTGTGGAATTATCATGATGATAATGTCGCTGCTCCTGCTGCTCCGATTGAGCTGGCCATCAAAAACATTCAAGCCGAGCAGGTCTTGTTGCATCACTACCGGATCGACCAGGAGCACAGCAACGCTTATGCCGTGTGGCAGAAAATGGGTTCACCGCAGCAACCGTCACCCGAACAAATTGCCATTCTCGAAAAGGCCGGGCAACTGCACTTGCTCACCTCGCCGGAATGGATAAAAATTAAAGACGGAGAAGTTCGATTGAAATTTGGATTGCCGCGCCAGGGGGTGTCGCTTGTAACGATGGGGTGGTGAAGAGGATGAACAACTTGGATTAGTGTAATAGTGTATCAGT
>METF01000108.1:0-6462 GCA_001771235.1 Candidatus Zhuqueibacterota bacterium RBG_16_48_16 | reverse complement strand
ATAATGGATTAGGCCATTTGGAAAGTCGTCAAAACTTGATCGAGGAAAAGAACATGTTACATCACAGACTCTTTTACCTGTTTATGCCGTTTGTCGTAGTTTGTTCGGCGTTTGGTCAGGATAAGCAACAGAGATTGGCTATTTTGCCATTTCAGCCGGTGGGCGTTGAGGAGGTGACGGCTCAAAGTGCGGAGTCATTATTGCGGCTTGAGATCAGCCGGCTGGGAAGTATGGATCTGATCTCAGAAAAAACAATCATAGATGCCATGGACATCGAATACTGCAACGACATGAACTGCGCTCTGGCTGTTGGGGAAAAGCTGAATGCCGATCTTGTGGTCACCGGTCAACTGCTGGCGCTGGGCGAAAAAGTAATCGTACAATATATCCTGGTCGATGTTGCGGCGAAAAAGGAGTTGCTGATCGACAAATTGACCGCCTCTGTGGTGGAGGATTTGGACAATGTCATGAAACGGGTCGCAAAAAGCATTGTCAAAAATGTGCCTGTCAAAAAAACAGCCGAGGTGGGAGATATCGTGCAGGATGAGGCGAAAAAGCCGCTGCGAAGAGGAGCCTTCCAGTATGCCGGGATTTCCTTCGGCTATCTTTATCCACAAAAAGGCTATGATGAAGTAGAGCGGTCATTCACCGGTGATCTCCGGCTGGTTGCTGAATTTGATCATTATGACGTCGGCATGCAGCTTGCGCTGCGAAAAGGTTTTGCCATGAATGTTTACACCTCCTACCTCACCACAACAAATGATATTTGTCCCTACATCGGCGGGGCTTTGGGATTTCACTGGGTGGCCCATTCTTATGGCTATGACACTTATTACGAAAATGGATATTATCGGGAAGAGGAAAAAAAGGGCGATGGCATTGAGCTGACCCTCAATTCGGGCATTAAGTTATTTCGAACCTACTCTTTTCAGATCATAGTGAATCTGGCCTATTGCGTAACCTTCAACGATTATGACGACCGCGCTGTTGTTTTTACATTAGGCTTTTTACCCTGATCCCAAACTGCGCTGCCATTCAAATCGATAGACGGAGATCATTGAGGCCAAAGCCCCGTCTTGATTATCGATCCCTTTACCAATGAAACATCGTCCCATCCATCTTTCGATTCACCGGCAGATAGGCGCGCTGGTAGGGAAATTTTTTCGCGGCTTTTTCATCGATGTCCACGCCCAATCCCGGCCGGTCGCCAATGACCATGTAACCTTTGTCGAAATAATAATCGGATTGAAAGACCTCGTTGACAACAGGCTGATGCGGCATGTATTCCTGAATGCCAAAATTGTTGATGGCCATATCAAAATGAAGCGACGCCGCCAGGTTGACGGGCGACAGGTCGGTGGCGCCATGAAAGCCGGTTTTGATGTGATAGATGGAGGCCATGGCCGCGACCTTTAACAAGTGACTGATGCCGCCGCCATGCACGATGGGCATGCGGATATAGTCGATGAGCTGTTCGGTCATCAAGGTCGTGCAGTCGTAAATGGAGTTAAACACTTCGCCGATGGCCAGAGGCGTGACGGAATGCTGTCTCACCAGTCTCAGGCCCTCCTGCAACTCCCCGCTCACGGGGTCCTCGAGCCAAAACAGGTGATAAGGCTCCAGCTCTTTTGCCAACCGGCTGGCTTCGACCGGCGTACAGCGGTGGTGCGCATCATGCAGGAGATGAGGGTCATCGCCATGTACTTCCCGAAGCCGTTTGAACAGCTTTGGCAAATGGTTGAGATATTTCTCGGTCTCCCACAAGCTTTCCTTGGGCAACTGGCGCTGCGCCGGCTCGTAAGGTTTATCCGCTTTGCTGACGCCGTAGACATCATCGATGCCGGGGATTCCCGATTGAGCGCGGATGGCGTGAAAACCTTCTTCCATTTGCCTGCCGACAACGTCGACGGTTTCTTCAATATCCTTGCCATAGGCATGTGAGTACACCAGGATTTTACCCCGGCTTTTTCCACCGATGAGGTTGTAAAGCGGGGTATCCAGCGCTTTGCCTTTAATGTCCCAAAGGGCCATGTCGATGGCGGAGATGGCCGTCATGGTCACCGGGCCTCTTTTCCAATAGGCGCCACGGTAAAAATAGTGCCAGATATCCTCGATGTTCGCCGGGTCTTTTCCGATCAAACAAGGGATGCAATATTCTTCGAGGTAAGTGGCAACGGCTTTTTCCCTGCCGTTGAGCGTGGCGTCGCCCAGGCCATAAATACCCTGGTCTGTATAAATTTTCAGAGTGACAAAATTTCTGCCAGGAGAACAAACGATGATATCTGCCTTGATGATTTTCATATATGTGCTTTCGCTGAGTTAACCTATCCTACATTATTCATAAATTTTGCCACAAAGGCACAAAGTCACAAAGGATCACAAAGTTATAAAGCAGGGCATCTAAAACAGTATTTTAGAATCGATTCATTGCAGTTGCTCGACAAACTAAATATTCTCTAAATTTTGTGTAACTTAGTGCCTTCGGGACTTTGTGGCAACGAGTTATTCAGGCTATAGAGTGTCCGAACGAAAACTAGCGAAATATAAAAAACTGTCACTCTCTTGAGAATCTTTGTAATTTATTTTCTGAACCTTGCAAAATAATTGAGACAGGTATCCCGCCAAATTATGGCATCCTTTTGTTGTTGCTGTAATTTTTCATTGACATGCTTAAAAATTCCCTCATCAACCTCGCTTTCCAGGCTGGACCAGGTTTCGATCATTTCGTCAACATATTTCGTCCCCTCATGATATTTCAAAGACAGCTCATCCCACAGGCTTCGGCCCGATTGCATTTTATGACGCCAGCTTACATGGTGAAACCAAAGCAGGTATTTCTCCGGGCAGGTGGCGAGCCCATCGAGCTGCTCGCGGAGAGGCGAAAAGTATTGTCCGGTCGCATTGCTGCCGGTGGAGCTGCGATCATAACCCAGGCCAGCGCTGTCGGCGCGGTGATAATAGACGGATGTCCAGTCCCGCCGCGAGCGGGCAAAATCCGGCTGGGGACCGTAATGAAAATTGGCCTGCATGATATGGTGCAACCCCAATGGCGTCATGTAATCGACGCAAGCCTCCCGGGAGCCGATCATCATGGTGGTGATTTTATTGACAAGATTACTATCACCACCGATGCTCATTTTGATCCATTCCTCTGCGATCTGCTCGGCCGACAAGGTATGATCCCAGGCCAATCGTCCGAAGGCATACCAGTTTGCCTGGGCGAAAAAATGGCCGCACCAGTTGGGGTCGGAGCCGATATTCGCAACACCAGCGATACCGGTCATGGCATAACGATGAAGCGTCCCATCCACGATGCTGGCAAGTGTCGATCCTTCGCCCCTGGCAAAGGTATCGAATTCGAAGTATTCCTTCCACATGGGCGCCAGGTAGACCAGGTGGGTAGAATGTCCCAGGTACTCCTGGGTGATTTGCAATTCAAGCATCAGCGGTGTCTTGGGCATTGCCCCGAACAAAGGCTGAACCGGCTCGCGCGACTGGAAATCGATGGGACCGTTTTTGGCCTGGACGAATACATTCGGATGAAATTGGCCGTCCAGCGGCACGAACTCCTTATAGGCGCGTTTTGCCCGGTCCTCATCCACCTCCTGGTCGTATACGAAAGCGCGCCATATAACAACACCGCCAAAGGGTTCGAGGGCTTTGGCGAGCATGTTGGCGCCATCGGCATGGCCTCGACCGTAATCCTGTGGGCCCGGCATGCCTTCGGAATTGGCCTTGACCAGGAATCCGCCAAAATCCGGGATGTATTGATAGATTTCCTTGACCTTTTCTTTCCACCATTCTCTCACCTCAGGGACAAGAGGATCCGCCGTATCGAGATTGCCAATACCACCTCTCCTGCGGTTTAAGGTGAATTTTTCTGAAATGGGTGAAGAAAAGTTTATCGACAAAAAGACGCGAATGCCGTAGGGACGAAAAACGTCTGCCAGTTTCGCAACTTTTTCAAGATACTCTTTCTTCAGTATGGCCGGATTGGCATTTACATTGTTGATGACCGTCCCGTTCAGACCGATGGAAGCATTTGCGCGGGCATAGTCTTCATAACGGGCATCCACCTTCTCCGGCAGCTCGTCCCATTTCCACAGTGAATTGCCGGCGTAGCCCCGTTCAACCGATCCGTCCAGATTATCCCAATGGTTGAGCAGGCGGTAATGAATTCGTGGTAGTGAGACAAGATATATGTCGTGCAAAGAAGTTTCCGTTTGGATGAGCCTCAACAGGTGAAAGGAGCCATACAACAGGCCGATGTCTGAGTTAGCCGCGATAACAACGGATGCGGTATCGGCAATTTCTCGCGTTGTGATGAAAAATCCTTCCCGACCCAACTGAGAGAATGGAATGATTTGAGATAATTTTTTTATGAACTGGGAATTGTCTGGTGTGCCAACGACCAACGAGCCGTCCGTCGGCCCGGATTTCCACATCGGTATGTTTTGTCCAAGCAGGGCACTCAATCCTTGTTGCAGCTCGTGGCGAATGATCTGGCCGGTTTTTGATTCGGTCGTTATAACAATGTTGCGAATCAATTGACGATATTCCTGTAACCTGGCTTCGTTGTCCAGCTTGTTATATTTCATCCAAAGGTCATAGCCGGAATCCAGGGAAAGCGTAACATTCGGGAAAAAGTAAAAAACCAGAAAGATTAAAGCTGTCAGTCGTGCTGTAAATCCGAACCTCATAATGTTTCCTTCAATGGCTAACGTACCGTAACTATTCAGGCGTAAGCCAAGGCTGAGGCGAAGGCAAAAGAAAAAAGTCATCATCTTCTTTCCTTAGTAGTCCATTTCAGAATTCTTTGTCAGGTTATGGAAAAAGTAAAAGTTCGTAGTCCAGCCTTCAGGCTGAAATTATCAAGCTAAAGCGTGAACTACAAACAGAAAAAACCAACATGAAGTTATGAAATGGAGTACTTAGCCTTCGTCTTAGCCTGAACAGTTACAATTTTTTCAATATAACTTATTATGACTAAATTATTTTAAACAGCAATGTTTAGTGGTAATTCCCTACCGCTTCGATAAACGTCGTTAGATTCTCGGTTGATACACCGGGAGGCATACCGCCGCCGCAGGAAAGAATGACTCTCGATTTTTCCTCAAGCCCATTCAAGAGATCCTGCACGGCGTGGCGAACATCCGCAGCAGTACCATTTGCCAAGACATCGCGCGGCGGAATGTTGCCAAGCATGGTTACGGTGTTGCTTGTCAGAGTCTTCAGCTCGTTCAGGGATATTTCAAAACCCATATTAAACAGGTTCACTCCCATCTCCGGCAAAAAGGGGACGGAGACTTTGCAAGGGGCGTCGTTATGCAAAAATTTCACCGCGACGTCGGCATCATACAAAGTCTGAAAAAGAGGCAGCCCAAAGGTACAGAATTCCACCTCTCCGAGAAAACCGATGATGTCATCAAGCAAAAGTATGCCATCAATGGATGGGAAGGTTTCCCTCTGCAAATCCAGCCAATCCTTGAGAAAACCGGTGATTTTGGACAAGAGCAGCTCTGCCTTTTCCGGCTGCATCATCATGGTCGTCAGGAACTCGGCCGATCCCATCAGGTAACTGGCAATGTTCAAAGGACCGCGAGCCACAGCAAAGCGGATTTTGTGGCCGGCATCCTCGATAAGAGGCTGGGCCAATTTCAGGCGATTGAGCATGAACGGCAGTAAGCCATCGGTTTTGGGATTCGGCACCGGCAGCTCATCGATCTCATCCGCCGAACGGATCACTTTATGCGCATGCGGAAAGGCGTTGGCTGGGAAAGTGCATCTCGCTCCAAAGGCCGATGGTTCCGTACACATACCGAATTCGGACCAAAAACCCGGGAGAAACATGGCCTCGGGGAAATCCTTCACAGCTTTGAGGTTCGCTTCAAGCCACAGCTTATCATGAGTATAGTAATCCAGGATGGAAATGCCACACCAGTTTGGCAGCCACGGACTGTCGATAATAAAGCCTAGTGGCGAAGGGCTAAAAACCTCGCCATTCATGATATCCAAAAGTCGATTCCAATGCTCATCTGTCATGTGAATTTCCTTGGCCCAAAATAATATTTTCGCTCATCCGCTCTCGCCTTTTTCAGACATTACACAGTCGGGGATGATATGTTTCCATGTTTTCACGGTTTCTTGATTCACCGTGGCAAGTCGGAGAAAGATCAGAGGAACAGCACTGATAAGGCGGGCAATTATTCCCATAATACAAAATTCGGCGAGGCAGACATTGCCTCGCCGAACCAGCCGTTTAAAAAATTGTTATAAGCATTCAAATGGTTTGCCAGCCCACTCACCGCATCAGAACCATCTTTTTTGTCTCAACAAATCGATCGCCGGCCGATATCTTGTAATAATAAACGCCACTCGCAAGTCCTGTCGCATCAAAGTCAACGGTGTAAGAACCTTCCGATTGTTTTTCATTCACAAGCGTGCGTATCTCTTTACCCAGCA
>METF01000107.1:161-8719 GCA_001771235.1 Candidatus Zhuqueibacterota bacterium RBG_16_48_16 | reverse complement strand
GAAATAAACATAACAGGCACAAAAGACAGACTGGGAATTTCATTTTGAATGGTGATTTCGAATTTTCTCGCGGTCATGGTATCCTTTTCAACCAAATCCCATTTGTTCACTCCCAACACAATTCCCTTGCCTTCGTCAGCGGCGCCGGCGAGAATCTTCTTGTCTTGATCGGCCATTCCTTCCGTGCCGTCGATGAGAACGATGGCTACGTCGCACCGGCGAATGGCCAGATGTGTTCGAACGGTGCTATAATATTCTATATCTTCTTTTACGCGAGCTTTTTTTCGCAGCCCGGCGGTGTCGATGAGCGTGACCGCCTGCTTTTTATAGTGAATCACCGTATCGATGGCGTCTCTTGTGGTGCCGGGAATTTCCGTCACGATATGCCTTTGCTCGCCCAGCAGGGCGTTGACGTAAGACGATTTGCCCACGTTGGGCCGGCCCAGGACGGCCAGGTTGATCTCACTTTTTTCCCCGGATGTTTCCGAATTGCCCGGCAAGATCTCTATGATTCTATCCAAAAGATCGCCGATCCTAAGGCCGTTGATTGCGGAGACCGGGTGAGGCTCGCCAATACCCAGCCGGTAAAAATCGACAAGATCAGCCAGCCGGCCATCATTATCCACTTTATTCACAACAAGAATGACGTTGCGCCCCGATTTCTGTAAGATCGCCGCAATCTCTTCGTCCAGCGCCGTCACGCCCGACATCACATCCGTGACAAAAAGAATGGCATCCGCTTCATTTATGGCATAAGCCGCCTGCTCGCGTATGGCCTGCTCGAAAACATCGGTTGAAAGAGGAACGTAGCCGCCGGTATCGATCAATTCGAAGGAAACACCGGCCCATTCCGTCGTCATGTATAACCTGTCCCGGGTGACGCCGGGCGTGCTGTCGACAATCGCTTCACGCTTTTTGACGATCCGGTTGAACAGCGTGGACTTGCCGACGTTCGGGCGTCCCAGTATGGCAACCGTGTTTTTAGCCATTGTTTTCTTTTTCCAACACTCTCAAAATCTCCAGGAAATTGTCGCTGCTTTGATAGCAGGCCGTGCCAATTTCCGCCTCAAGCTGTGGGATGGTATAGTCGTCCAAAAACTTGTGATCGTAGTTGGTACAATTGGGCGGCAGAGCCACCAGATCACAGGGTTCGCAATCCTTCAGCGTCGCGGCTATGTCTCCGCCGGTCAGCAACCCGGATACACCGACCGTGCTGCCGTAAAAACTGTTTTCAACCGGAATGATCCGAGCCTCCAGACCGGGAATTCTTATGAGATGCGGCAAAACATCCTTATCGAGAAACGGGGACGCCATCGTTCCGGTTACAACGCAGAGCCTTTTGTCGTTGATTTTCCGGGGAAACCTCTTTTTCTCGCGGTGAAAACGATCCAGAAAATTTCTGGCCATGCCGACGCCATTTTCAAGCTGGTCGAAGGTATCGTATCTTTCTGCCGGGGGAATCGGCTCGTCCGCTAAAATATAGAACTCGTCCGCTAAATAAACAAAAAAAGTATGTAAAATGCTTGAGAAATATTCGGACTTTTTTTGTTCCCACTCTAATATTTTGCGGGCCATGTGCTTTGTAACCGCTTTCAACTGCGGTAAATTGTTTCGATGTTTTGTCAAACCCACGGGCACGACGGCCACCGTTTTGATGTATGGAAAATAGCGGGACAGCGCATCGACCGTTTCATCCAGGTAGTCTCCGTCATTCCAGCCCGGGCATAGGACAATCTGCGCGTGCATTTCGATTTTATGGGCAGCTAAGAATTCGATCTTTTGTAACAACCGGTCGTCTTTGCGAAGGCCCAGCATCTGCTGCCTCCGCCCGGGATCGATGACATGCACGGAGATATAGATCGGCGACAGTCGTTGCTCGGCGATGCGTGTGAGAACTTTTTGAGATACGTTGGTCAGCGTAACATAGTTCCCAAACAAAAATGACAGGCGATAGTCTTCATCTTTGAAATACAACGAGCGCCGTAGTCCGTCCGGATTTTGATCGACAAAACAAAAGATGCAATTATTGCCGCAGCAGCGATACCGCATGGGTTCAAAATCCACACCCAAAGGCTCGTCCGCCAGGCCGCCCTCAATTTCGATTTCAAAAACATCGCTCAGGCGTTTTATTCTCAGTATCAGCGGATCGCCATCCAGCCAGTAGCGAAAATCCAGCTCATCATGAATCTTGTGGCCGTTTACGGCCAGCAGGTCGTCGCCCGGCATCAGGCCAATGCGAGCTGCCGGACTTTTTTTATGTACGTTGAGTATCTTCACTCGCAACAATGAAACAATAACCGTGAATGTTTATAACCGGAATAATAAACGGCGGAGACAATTACTACGGCGAAAGTTTTTCTTGAATTATTTTTTTTACCAGGAAAAGTAAATTTCGTCTCAAATGGCGCAGTGCCAGGATGAGGGGCTGGTTATAGTAGTTTCTTCAACGGAGAATTCTGATTGGCAGAATAATTAATTGGCAGAACGATTCTTTGAGGAGGTCTTTATGGCTATTAAAACTAAACGTCACATCAAAACGATAAGCGAACAAGTTTTCCATTCAATGGATAAATTGTAATCCTCATGTCATTTCCTTCGAAACTATACTGAATCAAAGGAGATAATTATTCTGCCGATGAATTATTCTGCCATTTTTATCGAGCGAGCCGCTATAGAGGGATCGTATCCAGGCAGGAAAGCAGACAATCCCACAGGAGATCGGCAAAATGGCCTCAATAACACCTGTATAGTTGCAATTTTTTAGAATGAAATTAAATCTTTCGCTGGAGTATTATTTTGTCTTTTAAACGACAGAGCTACCTCCTGACCTTCGAATCGAACTCCTGATTCCATTTCACCCACTCGTCCTGCGAGTCGGCTTGCTGGTCGATTTTTGATTTCGCGTATTTTCCGTCGGGCCGGACGATGATCTGGAAGCCCTGGACAATTTGAATCCATTGATCCAGACTGACCTGGTACGGGGGAGGAATTTCCGTGGGACCAGGAACTTCTACGGGTTGCAGGCTCCGCGACTCTTGCTGTTGTTGTGGCATTCCCCAAAGCGACACCGGGCCGACGTCCACCTGCCCTTGATAGACGCTGCACCTGGTAAGCGAATCAGCGTCAATACGATAAATCGTTCCCCTGACGGCGCAAACGGCTGTCGGCGCTTTTATCTGAAATTGTTTGTTTGGCGACTTGAACGGCGCCAGGTTTGCCCACACTTTTCCATTTTTCAATTCGGCTCGCACGTCCTTTTGCATTTGGTCGCGGGCGGTGGCAAATTCAAAAACAGTATTTTCGCCAATTCGCACTATGTCGCCGTTGTTTAGCTTCACTTCACATCTCGATTCCTGCCTGGTTCGCAAGACGTCATCGTTGACAACGGCCATTTTTAGTTTCGCGGCATTCCACTGCTTTGAATTGTGATGTTTTATCGAGACATCATTCTTGCCGCCCAAAATAAAAGTGATCGTACCGATCTGCGGCGAGTCTGCTGCAAATGTGTTTAAGACAAGGCATGAAAAAAACAGGATCGTGGTAAAAAAGATTTTCATTATTTCAGTTCCTTTATAAAAAAGCAGGGCTTTTCACCATCAACAAAAAAATGAAGGGAGAAGGGGATGCCGTCATCGCACCTTCTCCCTTCTAAAAATATGCTCGTTGCAGGCTATTTTTTTGGACGCACGATGTCGTTTCTCTCAAAGCCGGCTCCGGAAGTTGCCATGCATTCCGATGCTTTGCCGTTGCCAATGGAATTATTTGTCACCTTTATCGTGCCAACTTTTGATTCAACGGCGCCAAGCGCCAGACCCGTATCAGGATCGATAAGCTCCTCTCCTGCTCTAAAAACGTCGAATTCATCCCCCACCTGAATGCCACCTTCGGAGCCGGCGTTTATATAAATCGGCCCGTCGCCTTTGATGATTTTCCCTTGCCACGATAAACCCTGGCTGGCATTATCGACCAGTTGAACGATTTCATCGATAGACGCACGCGTCGCTTTGCCCACAATGGATTCATCAAAACTCTTTTGATTTTCAAAATTAAATTGTCTGGTATCGAGCGCAATACCTTTCTTTGATTCCTCTTTGCGTACGCTTTCAGCCAAAAGTATTTCGCCGGTAGTGGTGTTGACGAAACGAACATCCACCGCAACTGTGGCGGAAGAGCTCTTTATGCCAAGGCCAAGACCTTGCGATTTCAATCGACCGCCTGTGGTGCCTTCCGAGTAGCCAAATTCCGTGACAGAACCAAAGATGGCCAATTCGACTCCCAAGACCTTGCCCACCTGAGCCGCGCTCTGCTGTGTCACAACACCTGACATTCCCAGTTGTTGTTCCTGCATAATTTTATCGATCTCTTGCCGCTCGATCACCTGGTAGTTGCCCGTTTTCACCAGCGAAGTGACCAGCATGTCGGCCATTCCTTCGCCTACGGGCTGCCCGGTCCACCATCGGTACTGATGGCTCGTCTTGTCTTCAAAGTCAAAGACAGCGACGCGCTTTTTCAGTTGTGCCGCCATGCTGTCGGTGACAGCCGTTAAACAAAATAGCACAAAATAGACCGCTAACAACACGTATGGAATCTTGAAAATCTTCATTGTGTCTCCTCTATTCTCTCTGATGATTATTACTACAACGAAAGTTTTCATGTCATTCTGTAAGAATCTTTGTCATGTGGTGAAAGGAGTTCGTCTCTTTAATCAAACTGCAAAAGCAGCTCTTATCCGGGATCGTTTGCAGTTAGTGGATATTATCCCTTCTAGACAAAGATTACCATGGAAATAAGCTATTTCCATCATTATCGGGCGTCCAGCCGGCCATGTCAATTCCTGCTGAATGACACCCTCTTTTTATTGAATGGCATTGAAAGACTGTTATTCGACTTGTGATTTTTGTCGTAGGCTTATTTAACCGATTAATTCACAAATCATAGCCGGGAGTCGTCATGATTCACTTTGTGCTCCTGGCGCACCGGCGAGGTATGTATCGCAGCTTCACAGACTCTTTCTCGCAGAATTCGAAAAAGCCATCTATAGCGAATCTGCGGGACTCTCCTGATTGCTCATCGACGCCCTTAATGTCACTTTATTCGCCGACGCTCCGATGACGGCCACGGCAAAGTCGCCAATTTGCCTTTGATCCAGCTCCCTGGCCAATTGCTCCGCATTGCCGGTAATCTGAATGTCAAACTCCGCTGTGCCGCCGCTCAAGTCCCGCTGAAAAACATTCTTGACACCGCGCGCCGTGTATTGCAGTGCGTTTTTAAAGTCAGAAGCCTGGGTGTAGCTGGCTAATCCCATAACGGATATTTTAACCGTGTTCAGGTCGTAAAACCGGCTTTGCCATTTTGCCAGGATCTTTGAAATGAGGTCATCAGAGAGCGCCTTTGCCGCTTTTTCGATGGCCAGGGTGCCGCCGGTCACCTCATCGATGTGCGGATAGGCGGCGTGCTGGCTTCCCGTGGCAATCACCGTCCCGACGTCGGCATCGATGACGCGGGCGGTGAGGTTTGCCTGGCACGATTTCATTCCGGCGAGATTGATGCCCGTGGCCACTTTGGCAACGGCTTTGCCGGTGATGACGACTTCGGCGTCCTGTTTGAGGGCAAGCGAGGCAGCGGCTTTGTTGTCGCCGTTGATGGCGGCGAGGATGGCATCGCGCTCCTTATTTTGGCGAACCGTCGTCGGATCGACGACCTGGAAATCTTTTTCCAGAAATTTGTTCATCATCGCCGTTTCCGAAGCCGTCATATCGACATCAAAGTAATAGTATTTATCATACGACTGCCCGATGTTCTGCTCATCAAACAGGATCATCACGCGCGGATTTCCCATGCTCATGATGAGATTTCTGACGGCATCGGCGTCCCTCTGCAGATCGGAGGTGTTGACCGTTGCCAGCATCCGCACTTCATAGAGTTCGGGTGTTTTCTTGAGCTCCGAAGTGATTTGATAATTGCTTACATAACCGCGACTCCAACTGAGGATACGATCTTCCACAACCATATAGTTTTGCACCCTGGTTTGTGAATCGATATAAGTACCCAGAGTTTGCTCGACGGCTTTTCGCAAGGCATCATCGATGGCACGGTCGCGCGCCGCGGCCACGTCGTTGTACGTGATGCTTCCCGTTCCAATGGCTTCGACCTGCTGCTGCCCCGGCAATTGAGCAGCAGCGCTCCACGACCACAAGAGCATTAAAATGAATAATGCACAATGCACGGCCTTTTTTGTGATATGGCTATCGCTCATCATCTCTGATTCTCTATTTTTTAGAGGAAGGATTTGTGTCAAAACGTCATTCTCAATGCATTCTGGAAATCACGAATGATCAGCAATGCATCGGCGCCGGACACGGGCGCATTTAAATTAAAAGCACCGGACATCTTGTCGCCGTGCATAATGCCTCTATCGGCCATCAGGGAAATGGCGTTATAAGCATAATGGGTCGGATTGACATCGGGAAATCTCGTCTCGTTGCCGATGTATTTCGTCGCCAGCGATTCGTCACCCGTGACCAGTATAAGAATATTTTGCATGAGCATGGCATAATTGGCCCGGTTGATTTTTTCATCGGGCCGGAAGGTGCGGTCCGGGAAAACATCCATAACCCGGTTGTCGATGACCTTCTTGATCCAATTCGTGGCCCAATGATTGTCCACATCGGTCGCCTCGGCCATTTTCATCGTTTCTTCCGTTGCCATCTTGGTCGGATCGTCAGGAGCCTTGAAACCGGTGTCATACGTCTTGGGCTGTTTTTTCTCCAATAATTCCAGGAGCTTCAATTCTTCGATCAATAACACGGCCAGGTCCGCCCGGTCGATTTCATCGATCAAAGCGATCTTGGCGCCGATCCTGGTGCCCGGAGCGGCTCTTTGTATCTTTTGCACCAGCGCCCATTCATCATTTGCCTTTCCGGCAAAATCTCCCTTTAGAGCAATGACCTGGGCAAACTCACGCTCCGCATCGCCGAACATATAAGCGTTTTTATACGCCTCTCCTTTGTAATACAGGGCCTTATCGCTCTTGGGATTGACCTTCAGGGCGCGGTCGAACTCCTTTACCGCTTTTTCGACCCAATCGTCTCCCTTCATTTCCATGGTGATAATTCGACCCTTGATCACCCTGGCATCGACCGAGTTATCGTTTTTATCAAGGCCTTTGTCAGCCAGCTCGTACGCTTTTTTGAAATCCCCTTGAATTCCTGCGACCAGGGCCAGGCCGGAAAAGCCTTCGCTGAAATTCGGATTGAGCGCCAGGGCGCGTTGGAATTCATTAATAGCCGCATTTAAATTGTCCCCCTCGACTTCCCGCATCCCTTGCGCGTAATGATTTTCAGGCGTATCCAAAACGGATTCTTCCTTGATCGGTTTTGGACCGCATGAGAATGCAAACACAATCACCACACAAAGAATGACAACCGAAATAAGTATTCGAGTTTTCATTTCTCGTCTTCCTATTTTTAACTGTTTTTAATCGACAATGAACATGACTTTGCATTGATTGAGAAAGCTTTGATTGGCCGCTGCGTCCCGTAACTGCGTGGCCGACTCATTGGTAAGAACCACGTCCGCTTTATTCGCCCCTGACGCCTTTTCCGCTTTTAGAACGAGGGGATTATTGGTCACCCGGTCATTGGCTTTGGCTCGAGTAACGTCTTTATCGTAACCGACCATACCGATTTTTACCGCCCAATCCCGGTCGACATTCCGTGAGCCGTATAACTCCGATCCGGATTGGTCCAGGATTTTCGGCGCCATTGCCGGCCGAACGCTCATGCCGCGGGCATCGACGATCAAACCGGTAAAGACGCCTGTCGGCTGCTGTGTTTGCACTGCGGCTTGCGGCGTGGATGGCCCTACCGGGGTTGGCACCACCATTTGCGGCAACAACGCATCCAAAAGGGCACCGGTCACCGGCACTTCGACAGTCACTTCGACGTCGCCGGTCGACATGTACTTTGTATCCACAATAGTAAATCCCCGAACTATGCCGTTCACGCGGGTGTTGATGACATCATTTTCGATCATTGCATTTCGAACGGTGACTTCCGATGTGAGCGACATTCCCTGGACGGTTTCCAGTAAATTTCTCAGCGCTATTCTTTTAGCAGCTTCTATGGCGCCGCTCCTTTGAGCTGTTATCGGCATGGCAGGATTGGGCGCCCCAATACCTGTGGAGCGGATCACTTGTGATGACCAGTCAACCTGCCCTGCTTCTCCTACGGTCTGTGAAACGTTTTGGGCAGAAGCCGGTTCGAGGACGACTGCGGTTATCCACGTCAGAAGTGCCACAACCAAAATGTTGGTCTTCATTGGACTTGCCTCCTAAAATAATATGATTAAATGGGTAATTTGATGAGCAATGCAAACGAGGTAATAATACTTTTGCTTGACACGAATCGGGGTGACTGCTATCACAAAAGAATTGATTTCAAAGCCCATTAATTCCTTTCAACCGTATTCTTACGAAAACCAAACTCCCTCGGAATAACAGTCTCGCTGCGCGATAATCTAAGTATCTAACTTATGATTGTCAAGAGTTAAGAACACTT
>METF01000107.1:0-119 GCA_001771235.1 Candidatus Zhuqueibacterota bacterium RBG_16_48_16 | reverse complement strand
AGTATAACAGCTTCAGAGCGGGCGGAAGATACAGCTTGCCCAGGGCTGTCCGGATTTTCCAATTTCTGTTTTCTTCGGAAGGATGAAATGTGATGTCATCAAAAAGGTGGGATAGGACT
>METF01000106.1:22455-24754 GCA_001771235.1 Candidatus Zhuqueibacterota bacterium RBG_16_48_16 | reverse complement strand
GGGGACACGGCAAGTTCGAGGGGCAGCGCATCAACAGGGATTATCTGCTGCAAGATAAAGATATTATCGAGCTGCATATTTAGCATAATAACTCCTAAACGAAAACTGGCAAAATATAAAACCTGTCATTGCGAGCGGAGGAAATGAGTCATTTCCTGTTTAATTTGCTTAGTTGGAGCGAAGCAATCCCCCTTACGTTTCAGGAAATTGCTTCGGCAAAACTTGTCCTGAGCTTGTCGAAGGAAATGCCTCGCAATGACAGCAAATTTTTAAATAAGTAGTTTTCGTTCAGACACTCGTGGTTGATCCCAGGCTCAATGATCCGGCGTCAGCAGGTTGCGCAATAGTGCTCTGCACTGGCCTCGAGCTTGCAGAGATGATCCTTGCAGCAGTTATTCTCGTAGCTCTTTTTTTGACTTTTAAATCTTTGAAATGCTTTATGAAATCCCTGGGGATCTGCCTCATCGAAATAAATATAATTGTTGCTGTATTCATCCGATTCGGGGTGACCGTCATCAATAATCAGATAAGCCATGGTGTACTCCTTTCAAATTACTTATCCGATTATTAATACGCTTCGAATGTGAAGTTATTGTTAAGCCCTTGTTTAGATTTTATAAAGAAATGAAAAACCTAACAGTTCAGGCGTAGGCCAAGGCTAAGGTAAAACAAAAATCTCACCATCTCTTTTCCTTAGCCTACGCCTCAGCCTAAATAGTTACGAAAAACCTACTCCCCATCCGTATGCTCGGCAACGACTCGTTTCAACCATTTCAGCATGACAAAAATCGCAAAGGAAGCAATGATGGCGCCGGTAAAATTGATGGCAAAGAACACGGCTTTAAAATCATAAATATCCCACAGGCTTGACAAGACGCCGGACATCTTGTTGCCAATCGATGTGGCGAGGAACCAACCGCCCATCATCAGCGCCGTAATTCGTCGGGGGCTCAATTTGGATACCAGGGCCAGTCCCATGGGGCTGAGACAAAGCTCGCCAACGGTAATGATTCCATAAGTCGATATAAGCCAGAAAGGAGAACTCTTTTCCAGGCCGTTTTGGGATGCCAAAACAGCGCCGATCATCACAATGGTCGATATGGCCGTTATAAACAGTCCCCAGCCTATTTTGCCTGGAGTCGAAGGTTCTTTTTTGCGTTTTTTTAAAAATGCAAAAAACCAGACTACGAGGGGGGTGAGCACGACAACAAAAAAGGGATTCACGGACTGGAAAATCTCCGTCGAAATCAGTTTAAGACTCTGCCCTTCGCCGGGCCATTGGTTTTTTGGCAGGTTGCTAAAGTAGGGGTGTGGTCCCTCGGCGGTTATGGCGATGCCGTTTTCATCGGCAATGACGCGGCCGTGCGAATCCTGTTTTGGTACTTCTCGCGGCGATGTATCCACTTCCTGGATCATGCCAAAAGTACGCGCGACCGGTTCCATAACCGCTGGCATTTTTCGATTCGTATAATTTTCCGCCCATATCGTCAGGGCCGAGCCGTTCTGGTGAAAGATGGCCCAGAAAACGATGACCACGCCAAATATGGACAACAAGGCCGCAATGGGCTCCTTATCTTTTTTCGAGGCTCTGAGCCAAAGTGAGAAATAATAAAGCGTGATCGGCAGGCAGGCGAAAAGAAATGCATCGGTAGAATCGGAGCCAAACAGGTTATTGGGGATGAGCCAGCCCATAGCTCCACTGGCGATGGCAGGCAGGAAAACCACGGAGGTTATTTTCGACAAAGGCATATCTTCGGGATTTCTCGGCTTTATGATGTCCGCTTCTTTCACGTGTTTCTGTCCTCTCCAAAACCAAAAGACGCCCAGGAACATGCCGATGCCGGCGGCGGCAAAGGCATAACCCCAGCCAAAATGATTTCGCAAATACGCCGCTATAAAATTACAAATAAAGGCGCCGACATTTATGCCCATATAAAAAATATTATATCCCGCATCTCTCTGCGCCTGGTATTCTTTTGCTGAATAAAGCTTGCCTACGAGCGTCGAGATGTTTGGCTTGAAAAATCCATTGCCTGCGATGATCAGGAAAAGAGCAATCCAAAAGGCAGTCCATCCGGGTAGCGCCAGACCGATGTAGCCGCAGCCCATGAGGATGCCGCCGATAAAAATAGAGCGCCGATAGCCCAGAACGCGATCGGCCAAGAGTCCTCCGATGAAAGGTGCGAGATAAACAAGCGCGAGATAGGTGCCGTAAATATCGGCTGCCGCGGCGCGGCCAAGGCCCTTGCCCCCGGCGGAGGTGTCAACCATGTATAAGAAAAATATGCCGAGTATTAAA
>METF01000106.1:22324-22424 GCA_001771235.1 Candidatus Zhuqueibacterota bacterium RBG_16_48_16 | reverse complement strand
AGAACAGCACGACAAGGCCTTTGGGATGTTTTTTAAACATGGGAATTTTTCCTTTCTCCGGATGTGGCTTGCCGGGCAACAATTCAAACTTTTGTTGACC
>METF01000106.1:18245-22309 GCA_001771235.1 Candidatus Zhuqueibacterota bacterium RBG_16_48_16 | reverse complement strand
ACTGGATGATATTTATCCCGTTCTCCCGGCAAATCCCGTCAAAAAAACCTCTAGATGTAAAAATCGCCAACAGGAGTTAAAAGTTAATATTTTTGCTCACCTGAGCAAGCTATTTCTCCTTGGATTTTTTAAAAAATTGTTACTTTCCTCGATCCATTTCTTTAAGTAACTAATTGAGCAGGATGCCGTAATAGAGTGCTCGATTGGCGGAAAAAGGCGATTCGGAATTACAAAAATGAATTTATGCCTGGAGTTTATTGTTATATCTTTCCGATTATTAAACAAGTGAATCACGCATTGGGCTTGATAAGAATAGAAGAGACACAACAGATCAGAATGAGCAGCCTGCTGACCGGCCTGGCCAGGACGATTGGTGATGTGACGTTTAAATTCCTTTTTCACATCGGCAATTTTGCCAAGCTTGTTTATCACACCATTTTGGCAATGGTCGATGTCAAGACTTATGCCGTTCACGTCGTGCCGCAAATGATGCGCATCGGCATACGGTCTTTGCCATTGGTCGCTTACATTTCCATGTTCATGGGTATGGTCGTCGCGCTCCAGTCCGTGAAGCAATTTACCTCTACCGTTCCCCTTTACGTTGCCGGTACGGTCGTTGAAAAGGCGATTTTACAGGAGTTGTCTTCGGTGATTACCGCCCTGGTGCTGGCCGGAAGGGTGGGGGCGTCGACCGCAGCGGAGATAGGGACCATGCGTGTCACGGAACAGATCGATGCCCTGGAGTCGATGGCGTTTAACCCGGTTTCGTACCTGGTTGTGCCGCGCCTCATTGCCGGTGTGATTATGGTTCCGGCGCTGACGATTTTTTCCGCGGCTATTTCCATCCTGTCCGGATGGCTGACCGCTATTTCGCTGGCGGACCTTACTACTTTTGAGTTTCTCAAAGGCTTGCGACTTTATGCCGAACCGCACGATTTCCTCTTGCCCATATCCAAATCGATATTGTTCGGCGCCACGATCATTCTTATCGCCTGCTACCAGGGCTTCAATGCCCAAAAGGGCGCCGAGGGCGTTGGCAATGCGGCGACGAATGCGGCGGTTATTTCCTGTTTGATGATATTGACCCTTGATTTTGTCATGGCCTCCATTATTGTGATGTAGAACGATGATAGAATTTATCAATATAAAGAAAAGCTTTGACGGACACAGGGTTCTTTCCGGTGTCGACCTGAAAATTGAAAAAGGGCTGGTGACCGCCATTATCGGGGGCAGTGGTACGGGAAAATCCGTTTTGCTAAAGCACATTATCGGCCTGATCAAGCCGGATGGCGGCAAGGTGATCGTCGATGGCGAAGACATTGCTTCGTTGTCCTATAGCGAGCTTGTGCGCCTTCGACAGAAAATCTCCATGGTCTTTCAGAATTCGGCGCTTTTTGATTCGCTTTCCGTGGGCGAGAATTTGTCCATGGGCATCAAAAGACATACTCGCCTGAAGAGAAGCGAGATCGATAAAGAAGTGAGCCGCGCGTTGGAGCTGGTTGGGCTAAAAGGTATCGAGGACAAATTTCCGGCGGAGCTGAGCGGCGGGATGCGTAAAAGGGTGGCCATCGCCAGGGCGCTGGTAATAAAGCCGGATATTTTGCTTTATGATGAGCCGACAACCGGCCTTGATCCGCCCCGGGCAGAGTCCATCAATAAACTGATCTCCGGGCTGAACGAAAAGCTCGGTATCACTTCCGTTGTGGTCACTCATGATATGTACAGCATGTTTCAAGTAGCCGACCAGACAGCCATGCTATATGATGGTGTGATTCGTTTTTATGGCGCTCCGGAACAAATCGCGGTATCAACCGATCCGGTCATCCGGGAGTTTTTAAAATCCGCAAGTGGCTGTAAATGGTTGTTCAACTATAATAGACAGGAAGAGGAGTATGCGACAGCACAAATATGAAATCATCGTCGGCATAGCTATCATTGCCGCAATAGTCGTAGCAACATTTGGCTATATATTCATTCGCGAAGTGCCGGTACGCAAAAATGGTCTTGAAGTGACGATTTATTTTAACAACGTGTCGGGATTGACACAAGGTGATGCTGTCAAGGTGTCGGGAGTCAAGGTTGGGAGGGTGAAAGGAATAGATTTGGTGCGCGACCGGGTTGCCGTCAGGGTGTGGCTGGACGGCAAAGTTCCGTTTGCACGCGATTCCAAGGCGTTCATCAAAAGTATCGGAATGATTGGCGAAAAATATATCGATCTAATGCCCGGCTATGCGCCGGAATATCTCGCCTCAAAGGATACCATAACAGGTGAATATGCGGCCGATCTCGCAGACGTGGGCGGGCCGATCTCCGACCTGATCTCACAGGCGACATCGATTTTGACCAAGCTCAACGACACCATTCAGGAGAGAAATCTGATCCAGGCCCAGGAGGATGCTCTGGCCTCGTTGAAAAATATCAACTACGTCACCACGCAAGTGGCATCCCGTTTCGATGCGAACTTTGCCCTGATGGAAAAGTCATTGGCAAACGTGAATGCTTTGACCGACGAGCTCTTGCTCTTTTGGCAAAATAATGATGCCGGGATGAACCGGAACCTGGCAGACATTTCAACATCCATCTCGCGTCTGCCGGAGATCATGGCCAAGCTGGATTCCTCGCTGACGGTAACGCAAACATTGTTAGCCGACCTGCGGGACGGTAATGGCTCCGTCGGTATGGCCTTGGCAAGTGATGAATTGTATCAAAAGACGAATCAAACGATCAGCGATATGCAGATCTTGCTTGCCGATATGAAAAAGAGGCCGGGCAAATATTTCAAGGCAAATTTCATCGACCTCTTTTAGCTCTCATTATTCATGACCTTATGCCACCAAGGCACCAAGACACGAGGAATATTCAACTTTTAAATTGTTTGGAGTTCAGACAAAGTTTTTTCATAAATATTTTTTAAACATTTTCGCTATTCCTATTTTTCATGTCTTTGTGTCGCTTTGTGCCCTTGTGACTTCGTGGCGATGAATTATTCAGGTTAGCTGATTAGAGCGTCGTTTTTAGAGAAAAGAAATAATTGCGCAGGGCGGCGGGAATATAATAGCCGACGCCTTCGTAAGCATAACCTGAAACCTCGTATTTTTTATTGAGCAGATTATTGATATGCAACGCCGCCGTCAGGTTGACCGGGCCAAACCAGTTGGGAAGGTCATACGACAACACAGCATTGACCACAGTGTATGGATCAATGGAAAGGTTTTTGGTCTGTGAATTATCCAGGTAAATCCGCCCGACTCGCTGCACATTGGCCGATGCGTATATCCGTCCCAATTGTTTGGTCAGCCTGGCGTTGATAATCACCTCGGGAAAGCCGGCGATTTTATTGCCATCGCGGTCGACTGGTATGTTGCCGCTCCAATCCTCATTCCACAAGTATTCCGTATATCGAGTGAAATGGTTGTCGCTGTAAGAGGCATTGGCCGCCAGGGTCAGTCCCGCCGGCAAGCTGGTTTTTAATACGGCCTCCACACCGCGGTGAATGGATTTTTCAGCATTACCATAAATGGGGTAGCCGTCGTCCGTAATGCCGCCTGTCGGCACAATTTCATCCCTAAAGATCATCCAATAGCCGTTGAGCTGTATGAGCCAGCGGTCTTTGGTGTAGCCAAAACCCGTTTCAATGTCATAGAGGGTTTCGGCTTTGATGTATGGGTCTTCATATATCCCTTTTTCAACATCCAACCGGCGAAAGAGCGGGGCCACGGCTGGATCGTCGGCATCGTAAATGTCACTGTCTTTTGGCTCCCTGCGGGCCATGGAAAAGTTGGAAAAGACATTTACAGCCGGGTTGATGTTATAGTTAAAGCCGACCCTCGGCGTCAGAAAATTATAGTTGAGCGAGTACTCGTGTCCAACAAACGCGCCCATTTTCGTCTGATCGAAATTGTACGTGTGATGCTGATATTGCAGATCAAATTTCAGATAGAGCTGCCGGTTCAGCTCGAACAGTTCATTGACAAACAGGGCCAGCGAATTTTTGCTGGTATTGTACTCATAGTAGGTTCTGTTTGGCTCGGTGCCCGGCGGCAGGTCAGACGCCCAGGTGACCC
>METF01000106.1:8960-18122 GCA_001771235.1 Candidatus Zhuqueibacterota bacterium RBG_16_48_16 | reverse complement strand
CGCTCGAAAGGCATCATGTTGTATTCGGTGAGATCACGGCCTGTCTTGTATTGCTCGTAGTAGCCGTCGCCTTTGACGTGAAACAGCGTTGAAGTGAGCTGCAAGTTGTCGCGGGGCGTCCATTCGTTGATGAGCTGGTAATGCGGCTGGTTAAAGTTGTCCGCCGCCTCGGGATAGTCATCATAATTCAGCGTTCTGTTTGTTTTCAATTCTTCTTTGGTAATGCCCTCCCAGGCGAAATGGGCGCGCATCGGTCCGCCAAAAAGGTTTACTGTCGTCGCCAGGTTCTTATCATAGCGGCTGGCGCTGAAGTAATAGGACCAGGAATCGACCCAGGAGAGGTCTCTGTAACCGTCTGTTTGCACTTTCGAAAATCGGCCGTACAGGCTGTAGGTATTGTTGATGAGGCCTGAGCCAAAGGCCGTGGTATGTTTTTGCGTGCCGTAATCGCCAAGACCGACGTTATAGCTGATGTATCGATTCTGCCCGGCTGCCGTCGTGACCAGATTCACCGATCCTGCCAGTGCGCCCGTGCCGTACAGCGAATTGCCCACGCCGCGCTGCACCTGAATATCCTGAATGTTGGAGCTGATGTCCGGCAGGTCGTAAAAATAAGTCACGTGGTCTTCGGGATCATTGAGGGGTACATCGTTCACCGTGACGCCGACGCGGGTGGCGTCAAAACCGCGTATTTTCACCTCCGAATATCCCAGGCCGCCGCCGGTGTTCGAGTAGGCATAAACGCCAGGCACCTCATTCAACAGCAGGGGGATTTCCTGCGCCCAGTATTTTTTTTCGATTTCTTCATAAGTGATATCCGTAAAGGCGATGGGAGTTTCCCTCTGGATGGCGCGATTGGCTGTCACCACGACTTCCTGGCCCTTTAAGATCACCGGCCTGAGCCGGACATCTATGTGGACGTCCTGACTGCCGACAGTGACTCTTTTCTTTTCCACCCGGAAACCGATAAAGTTGACCGCCAGGGTATAATCACCCGGAGGCACATTATCCATTTCATAGGTGCCGTCTTGCTGAGAAGCTGCGCCCAGATTGGTGCCCATCAGCACAACATTGGCGCCGGCCAACGCCTCGTTAGTGCTTGAATCGGTGACTTTGCCCGTTATCGTCGCTCCGTTGAGGGCGGAAGAAAATGCGAGAAATAGCAAAGAAACGACGAATATTGAAATAGAATTTTTGTTTATCATGGCTCTGTCTCCTTAAAATAAAAAAGCCGATTTCACATAGGGAAATCGGCTTTTAGCATGAACCTGATGAATGCAATTTTTCTTGCCGTTTCCCTACGCTAGTATTATCTAGTTCAGGTTCGAAGAGTTTAATCTCAGGTACAAAGACCACCTCTAACGACAGGCTAATATAATTTCATGAGCGCTAAATTGCAATATTTTTTTTAATGGGAAATTCATCTCACTCGGAATTTTCGATACTCGCAGGCTGAATTTTCGCTGCCGGTCTTTTGGCCAAGTGGTCAAAAATTGTTGCGTTTGGCAACCAGGATTGCTACATTTTTCTCAATTTTTTAGCAGTACAAATTCAAACGGAGGAAACATATTGAAATCACTCAAAGAAATCCTGTCTCCTTTTGATAGCGACAGATTGGCTGAATGGTTTTACGATTTAACCGTGCTCTGGCACGATGCTGTGCCCATTGAGCCGGTGGAGAGGTTTGCTCCCCAGGGCATGACGCAATGGGTACATTATCAAAATTATATTCTATGGCATGAGGAGGATGAAGTAAGGCGCAAAGATGTGCCGGATGCGGAGATCGTCAGAGGCAAGAGAGCAATTGATCGAAATAACCAGGTGAGGAGCGAAAGCATTGAGCAAATAGATATCTGGATCGATAATGTCCTGAAAACGGCCGGAATAAACCATCCCGAGGATGCCGAGATTAATTCAGAATCGCCGGGTAGTATTATCGACCGGTTGTCAATTCTTTCCCTCAAAATATTTCACATGGAAGAAGAGACCAGAAGAAAAGATGTCGGAGATGAACATCTAAAAGAAAGCGGCGTACGGCTCGGCATTTTACGAGAACAGCGAAGCGACCTGGCCAAGGCTCTCGATGTACTTTTTCTGGATCTCATGACGGGCAAAAAACGGCACAAGGTTTACCGCCAGATGAAAATGTACAACGATCCCCGATTCAATCCGGCGATTTATAAGAACAAGGAATCAAAAAAAAGATAATTCCGATGTTGGGGCTTATTTGGCCGGGTACCGCATATCATTTATTTCCATTTTGTAACATTTGGCATAATTTTAGCTTGTTATCGGCGAAAAATTTTATTATATTTCCCCTTGTTTTTTCGATCTATGGAACCAATAATGTTCTAAATAAATTATATATGAGCGTTCATTTAAACTGTCCCAATAATACTCTTATATTCGAATGGGATGAGGAGGTTGTTTTTATGTACAAACAAAGAACCATCGACTCGCTGGATGCTTTAAAGATTGCCATACAAACAAAGATCGACATGAAAGCATATTATGACGAAGCAGCAAATTTGATCTCCAATGAAGATGCCACTACCATATTAAGGGGTCTTGCGGAAAAGGAAGATCAACACAGGCAAAAACTAATAAGAAAGTACAGAGACATTTCCGGCAAAAAGATTCTCTATTTAAATCTTGGCAAAAAGCATAAATTGAACACCCTGAAAAAGTGTGAAGACGATCCCAACGATGCGATTCGTGCCGCAAAAACAAACGAAGCTGAAATTCGCAAGTTCTATCTGGCTTTCTCGCGATCATTATTCGATAAGAATTTGCGGGAAATTTTTCGGCAACTGGCCATGGAGGAAGAACAGCATTTGGCACTATTAGAATCTTCGTTTGAAGAACCGCTCAATTTAAATGAAGACCAGGAAGAGCGTCATACGCTCCGCGAAATGGCGTCCAGCGATAGAACCGAGATGAAAAGCTGGTAATAGCCGGTTAACCGATTTTCGATTTGTCCGGCTTGGTTTCCTATTACAAAGACCGTACATCCTGGCTCGTATAATTTGATTATCAAATTTTACGAGCTTTTTTTTTGTATTTTTGCAGCTATTCAGGTATCGTAATTTTTCTGCCACGAAAACTCGAAGACACAAAGGTTCACAAAGATTTTTGGTGTTCCTTAGTGGCTTTGCGACTTGGTGGCTGAATAGATACGTATTTTTTATTTTGATCGATGGGAATGATTTGATACATTAGGCAAAAAAGAATGATAAGGGACTATTATGCTGCCCATCTATATGGATCATCATGCAACGACGCCGTTAGATAAAGCCGTTCTCGAGGCGATGATGCCGTACTTGACCAGCGACTTTGGCAATCCATCAAGCAGTACACATGAATACGGCAAAACTGCGCGGTTGGCAGTGGAAAATGCCAGGGAAAAGGTGGCGGAAATGATCGGAGCTGAAAGTGCGGAGGAAATCATTTTTACCAGCGGGGCTACGGAAGCCGATAACCTTGCCCTCAAAGGAGTGGCCACCTCTCAGAATGAAAACAGGGGACACATTATCACTATCGCAATCGAACACAAGGCAATACTTGACACAGCGACTCGTCTCAAACGGTCGGGATTTGATATCGACTATGTCAAAGTCGATCGTTTTGGCCTTATCGATTTGAACGACCTGGAAGAAAAAATCCGCCCCGACACGATTTTAATTTCCATTCAAGCTGCCAACAGCGAGATCGGCACAGTACAGCCAATCACGGCAATCGGCTCCATTGCGAAAAAGCACGGCATTCCTTTCCACACCGATGCGGTTCAAGCCCTGGGAAGAGTCGATGTCCATGTCGGGAAAAGCCAGATCGATTTGCTGTCCATTTCCGGGCACAAGATGTACGGGCCGAAAGGAGTGGGGGCGCTTTACGTGCGCAAGGGCATTCGGCTAAAGCCATTGATCGATGGCGGAGGACATGAAAGAGGTATGCGCTCCGGTACGCTCAATGTTCCCGGTATCGTCGGATTGGGCAAAGCGGCGGAAATGGCCGGGAAAGATGTGGCAGAGGAGGCAAAAAGGCTGCTGACACTTCGCCGGAAATTAGCCGAAGGAATCGAAAAAAGAATCGATTTTGTCACACTGAACGGCCACCCGACGGAGCGGCTGCCGAACAACCTTAATTACAGCTTTGCATTCGTGGAAGGGGAATCCCTGATCCTGGCCTGCCGACAGGTGGCTTTGTCCTCAGGCTCCGCGTGCACGTCCGCATCGCTTCAATCTTCGTATGTCTTGAAGGAGATCGGCGTGCCGGATTCTTTGGCGCACTGTTCCATTCGCTTCGGATTGGGAAAAAGCAATACGGAAGAGCAGATTGACATGGTTGTTGACCTGTTGGCCGGGAACGTGCAAAAGCTGCGAGAGATGTCTCCTCTTTATGATATGGCGAAAGAAGGAATTGATATCGACAAAGTTTCCTGGTCGAAACATTCCCATTAGATTTTGGAAAGTGAAATCATGTAAATCAGCCCACGAATCACACGAAATAAACGAAAGGAATCATCCGGTGTTTCGTGGGCGGAATAGATATGAAATCTCTAACCAGGCGAAATTTAAAATGGATATAACACAAGAATATTCCGAAAAGGTGATGGACCATTATGAGAATCCTCGCAATGTGGGTGTGGTCGAAGACGCCAATGGAGTCGGTGTGGTGGGCAATCCCGCATGTGGTGATGTTATGAAGCTCACCATTCGCGTTCAGGACGACATCATTATTGACGCCAGGTTTAAGACATTTGGTTGTGGAGCCGCTATTGCCACAAGCTCTATGGTCACGGAGATGGTAAAAGGGAAAAAGATTTCGGAAGCGCTGCAAATCACCAACAAGGCTGTTGCCGAAGCGCTTGACGGTTTACCGAAAGTGAAAATGCACTGCTCGGTTTTGGCTGAGGATGCCCTGAAAGCGGCTATTGATGATTACCAGAATAAATCAAGATACTAATACTACAGCGAAAGTTTTGTCCTGAATAATAAATTGTCAAATTTTTCTAAAAAAAGAAGAGTGTCATTCAGGAGGAATCTTATTGATTCAGAGCAATGTGCCGATAAAAACAAAGGTTCCTCCTGAATGACAACCAGAATTTCGTTATAGTCCCAAGATTACAGACAAAACTGTTTGGAAAAGAAAATGAATGACTTGAAGCTATTTATGGTTTACCACATGGGAGATGTTCCTTGTTGGAATATCCGGGTTGCCAGAACGCCTGAGGAGGCCTTGACCCAGTGTTTCGATCAGCCGGGCCGGGCAATTCCGATGAGCGGCAAAGAAAAGAATTGTCGCGCCGTTGAGATTAAAATCAAGGGGTATAAAATTCATATTGAAAAAGAGTAGCGATCCGGCGCCGAGATTTTCATAGGATCTACGTAGACCCGTTTCCATTGCGTGAGGGATTTTATACCTTTTTTGTGTTTTGTGAAATAATTGGCCGGAAATCCCAGTTATTCATGTTCGGAAAATTGGCTCGAAAAGTTATGTCCTCAAATGGCCATATTGTGGATCTCCCCTGGCTTTCCCAACAGCTCTTCCGTGCGAGTTTATTCAAATCTCAATTTTTTATGGCTTCCTGCAACCGGATTTACCTAACGGAGTGAGTGAATGAAACCGTTTCAAATCAAAAACGATATTTTCTGGATTGGGGCGCTGCACCCGGATTTGCGGCTGTTCGATATTATTATGCGGACGAAAAACGGCACGACTTATAACAGCTATTTAATTCGCGACGAAAAAATTGCCATCATCGATACGGTGAAGGAAAAGTTTGCCCACCAATACATAAGCCACATCAAAGAACTTGTCGATCCGGGCAAGATTGAATATATCATTGCCCAGCACACGGAGCCGGATCACACCGGCAGTCTGTCATCGCTGCTCGAGATCGCCCCGAATGCGCAAATCGTTTGCGCCAAGGTGGCCGTAAAATACGTGGAAAACACCATCAACCGCGAGGCTGGCATTATCCCTGTCGAGAATAATTCTACTCTGTCGTTGGGGACAAGAACATTGCGGTTCCTTTCCACTCCATTCCTGCATTGGCCCGATACCATGATGACCTACAGCGAATCCGATGAAATATTGTTCCCCTGCGATGTGTTTGCCTCGCACTTTTGCGACAGCCGGATGTTTGACGATACGATTGCCCGCGATTTCCGCCCGGACTTTCGACAATATTTCGAGGTGATTCTGCGACCCTATAAACGCCACCTGCGAAACGCATTAAAAAAGATCGAGCCGCTGACGATCAAAACAATCGCCCCTTCGCACGGGCCAATATTACGGAAAAATATTGCGGATTATATCAATTGCTATAAAGCCTGGGCGGCAGTGAAAGCCGAGAACAAGCCAAAGCGAATGCTCATATATTATGCCAGCGCGCATGGCAACACGGAAAAGATGGCTAACAAAATAGCAGAGGGAGCGCGCTCCGTTGGGTTAGAGGTGGAGCTGTTCGATGCCTGCACCATCCATCCGGAAGACCACCTGGAGAGGATCGAAAACGCAGATGCGCTGGTGTTTGGCTCGCCCACGATCAATAATGACGTGGTCAAACCGATTTGGGATATCCTGACCAGCCTTGCAACCATTGATATTAAAGGCAAAGTGGGAGCGAGTTTTGGCTCTGTCGGCTGGAGCGGCGAAGCCGTACAATTCCTGGACGACCGTCTGGCCGCCATGAAAGTCAAGGTGCCCGTGAAGGGCCTGAATGCGGTGCTGGTGCCGAGTGAGGAAGAATTGGCTGAATGCTACACGTTCGGTCAAAATGTAGCAAAAGCAGTAGCTATGGATGTCAAAGAATAACGAGGTGAACATGGCAACCACTTATGATCTGGTCGTATTAGGCAGCGGTCCCGGCGGTTATGTGGCGGCGATCCGCGCCGGCCAGTTAGGATTAAAAACGGCCTGCATCGAGCGGGCGGAATTAGGAGGGATCTGCCTGAACTGGGGCTGTATACCGACTAAAGCGTTATTGCACAGCGCCGGTCTGTATCAAGAGATGCAGAAAGCATCACAGTTCGGCATTACGGCGCCGGACGTCGGTGTCGATTTTGCCGGGATGATCAAGCACAGCCGGCAGGTGTCGGAGAGATTGTCAAAAGGGGTCGAGTTTTTATTTCGCAAGAACAAGATCGAGACGGTTTACGGAAGCGGCAAAATATCGGTAAAAAGCAAGATCGAAGTGGCCGGCTCGGACGGCAAGAAGCAGGTTCTTGAGACCAAGAACATCCTGATTGCCACCGGCGCCCGCCCGCGCACCATTCCCGGCGTTGAGCTGGACGGGAAACAGGTGATCACCAGCAAAGAGGCGATGGTCTTGCCAAAGCAGCCGAAGAAAATGGTGATCATCGGCGCGGGGGCAATAGGCGTCGAGTTTGCTTATTTTTACCGGAGCATTGGTACGGAAGTGGTGTTGGTCGAGATGATGCCGCAGATATTGCCGATTGAGGACAAGGAAGTGGCGGAGGTGGTGAACAAGAGTTTCGCCAAACAGGGGATTCAGATATTGGCCGGAGCGAAAGTGACCGGGGTCGAGAAAGGCAAGGGCAAGGTGAAAGTCAAGGTCGAGCAAGCGGGTGCGGAGCAGGAGCTGAGCGGCGACGTGGTGCTGATGGCGATAGGCGTGCAGGGCAATGTGGAGGGGATCGGCCTGGAAACCGTTGGAGTGAAGGTGAAAGGCGGATGGATAGAAGTGGATCGAAGGAATTATCGAACCTCGGTTGAAGGGATATATGCCATAGGCGATGTGATCGGCCCGCCCTGGCTGGCGCATGTGGCCTCGGCGGAGGGTGTCGTGGCGGCGGAGACGATAGCCGGTGAGAAGGTGGTGGAGATAGATTATGATAATATTCCCGGCTGCACCTATTGCCAGCCGCAGGTGGCGAGCCTGGGATTGACGGAGGAGAGGGCGAAAGAAGCGGGTTATGAGATCAAGGTGGGGCGCTTTCCGTTTCGGGCGAATGGCAAGTCATTGGCGATGGGCCATTCGGAGGGCTTTGCCAAGCTGATTTTTGATGCGCGTTATGGCGAGCTGTTGGGCGCGCACATTGTCGGCGCGGAGGCGACGGAGATGATGGCGGAATTGGGAGTGGCCAGGACGCTGGAGACAACGGCTGATGAATTGATGCGGACGGTGCACGCTCATCCGACGCTAACAGAGGTGATCAAAGAGGCTGCTGAAGATGCGTTTGGCCGGGCGATTCATATTTAGAGTTATAAATAGTACTACAGCGAAAGTTCTACTTGGAGAAGTATTTGCAGAGCTGGGAAAAATTCAGCAAAGAAAAGCGAATCCAGATCTATAAAACCATGCTCACCAGCCGCTTGATGGATGAAAAAATGCTTGTCATGCTCAAACAGGCAAAGAGCTTTTTTCACATCGGCGGCCCGGGCCACGAAGCCGCACAGGTTGGCGCAGCTCTCGCATTTAAGCCTGGATTTGACTGGATGTATCCGTACTACCGCGACCAGGCTTTTGTACTGCAGCTGGGCGTCCCGCCGAAGGAGCTGTTTCTCAGCTTTCTGGCCCGCAAGGACGACCCTTCCTCCGGCGGCAGACAGATGCCGCAGCATTATGGCTATGCAAAATTGAGGATTGTCTCGCAATCCAGCCCTACGGGAACGCAATTCATCCAGGCCGTGGGTACGGCCTTGGGATGTATGAAGGCTCGTACGAACGAAGTCGTGTATGTTTCTTCCGGTGAAGGGGCGACCAGCCAGGGGGACTTTTACGAGGCCATCAATTGGGCGACCCGCGACAAGCTGCCGGTTATTTTTTTTATCGAAGACAACAATTACGCCATTTCGGTTCCCAGATCAGGCCAGGCCGCCGGAACCTCGATTTACGATATGGTGATGGGTTACAAAAATTTGCACCGGCATTATGTGGACGGCTTGAGCGTCGCCGAGACCTATAACACCGTAAAGCACTGCATAAATGTCGCCAGGGCCGGCAATGGCCCCAGCCTGGTCGTTGCCAATACGATACGCCTTTTATCACACTCCTCTTCGGATGACCAACGAAAATACCGCGACGCTGAAGAGCTGGAATACGAAAAAAAAGCGGATCCCATTATCAAATATGCCCGTTGGCTGGAACAGGAAAAACTGGTGACCCAAAAGGAGCTGGAAGCTCTAAACGCCCGGCTC
>METF01000106.1:7606-8921 GCA_001771235.1 Candidatus Zhuqueibacterota bacterium RBG_16_48_16 | reverse complement strand
GCGCCGATGCCATCGGTGGCGGAAGTGGGCGATCATTTATTCAAACAAGTCACTTTTTCACTTCCGGTTGCCGCCAACCACAATGGCAAGTCCGTGGTCATGGTCGATGCCATAAACCACGCATTGCGTGAAGAAATGGCGGTGAACGATAAAATCATTGTGTACGGCCAGGACGTGGCGGACAGCAAGGGAGGGGTATTCACCATAACCAAGGGCCTGTCTTCCAAATTCGGCTGCGAGCGTGTTTTTAATTCTCCCCTGGCAGAGTCCAGCATCATTGGCACCGCCATCGGTTTATCGCTATGCGGCTTTCGCCCGGTTGTGGAAATTCAATTTAGCGATTATATCTGGACTTCGATGATGCAAATCCGCAACGAATTGGCGACGTTCAGGTGGCGGTCGGTGGGCAATAATTACTGTCCTGTCGTGGTTCGTGCGCCCGTCGGCGGCTACATCCACGGCGCCTTGTGCCACAGCCAGAACATCGAGGGATTTTTTGCGCACCTTCCGGGAATTTATATTTGCTATCCCTCAAATGCAGCCGATGCCAAAGGACTGCTGAAACAGGCCATGCGTCTCGATGATCCGGTGCTGTTTCTCGAGCACAAGGGATTATATCGGCAGTCTGTTGCCATGAGTCCCGAGCCGGACGCGGATTATGTGCTTCCCTTCGGCCATGCTTCGATAAAAAAAAAGGGCGACGACCTGACGATTGTCACGTATGGCATGCTGGTGTATAAATCGCTGAACGCAGCCAAAGATTTGGAAAAAGAAGGTTATAGCGTAGAAGTCATCGATATTCGCACGATATTCCCATTGGATGTGCAGACCATCAAAGAATCCGTGCAGCGCACCGGCAAGATGTTGATCGCTTATGAAGATACCTTGACCGGCGGATTTGGCGCCGAGATCGTTTCCCTGATGGCTGATGAAGCCTTCGAGTACCTGGACGCCCCGGTCAAAAGAGTCGCGGCCAAAGACCTGCCGGTGGCCTTTAACTGGGATTTGGAAAATGCGATTTTGCCGCAGGAAGCGGATATTTACAAAACCGCACAAGAACTGCTAATTTTTTAATGGCATGCCGCTATTTGCTTACGATGATTTTTCCAAAAATTCATATATGAGGAGATAATGACAGTCAACATCATCATGCCGCAATTGGGCGAAAGTATCACGGAAGGAACCATAGTCGCCTGGCGCAAAAACGTCGGCGATGCCGTCGAGAGGGATGAGATCATTTTGGAGATCAGCACCGACAAGGTCGATTCGGAAATACCCTCACCGGCGGCCGGTACGCTGGCTGAAATCATTGTCA
>METF01000106.1:7441-7583 GCA_001771235.1 Candidatus Zhuqueibacterota bacterium RBG_16_48_16 | reverse complement strand
GGAACGGTCATCGCCACTTTGCAATCCGATAAGGACGCCGGTGTTGCTGCAGAAAAAGAAAAGCCTCGAGCCAAAATTGTTGCAGCCGAACGATCCGCCGAATCGCATGCTGCTCCGTCAATAAAAACCAAAGGCTTTCTGT
>METF01000106.1:5834-7396 GCA_001771235.1 Candidatus Zhuqueibacterota bacterium RBG_16_48_16 | reverse complement strand
CCGATCTGGATCGAATTCGCGGAACGGGCGCAAACGGGCGGGTGACCAAAAAAGATGTTTTGGCTTATTTGTCCGACAGGGGAATTCAGAAAACCAGCATTACCGAAGAGATCGATGCACCAAGAGCTGATGTCACTCCCCGATTTGCACAAGTTGCCGAGGGGGAAGCGGAGATCATTCAAATGGATCATATCCGCAAAAAGATTGCCGAGAATATGGTGCGCAGCATGCAGACCGTGCCGCATGTCACCTCGGTTGTCGAAGCAGACGTGACGAGAATCGTCGATTACCGGGAGAAAATCAAGAGCAGCTTCGAAAAGCGCTATGGCATCAAGCTCACCTACACGCCATTTTTCATCGAGATCATCGCCCGGGCGCTGCAGGAATATCCCCTGCTCAATGCCAGCGTGGATGGAGACAAGATCATAAAAAAGAAATTTATCAATATCGGCGTTGCCGTGGGTATGGAAACCGGGCTGATCGTGCCGGTCATCAAGAGTGCGGATCAGCTCAGCTTGTCGGGCATTGCCAAAGCGTTATCCGATCTGGCCGAGAGAGCGCGGCTCAAAAAATTGCTGCCCGATGACGTTCAGGGAGGAACGTTTTCGATCACCAACATCGGGACTTTTGGCAACCTGATCGGTACGCCGATCATCTATCAGCCGCAGGTGGCTATTATCGGCACCGGGGTTATCAAAAAGCGGCCGGTCGTCATCAACGATGCCATCGGCATCCGCTCGATGATGTATCTCAGCCTGACCTACGACCACCGGATTATCGACGGTCTGTATGCGGGATTGTTTTTGCAACGCGTGGTGCAAATGATTGAGCAGTACAATATCGATCAAAAATATAATTGAGGAACGATGGAATATCTCAAAGAAATCGGCGTACTGGATCTGGGCTTTGTGCGTTTGGTTGAATTTATGGGCGGCGACCCGGCGGTGGTACAAGCGGCAAGGGTTTCCTATGGAGGCACGCTGAAAGATCCGGAGCGCGACAAGAAACTGCTTTTTTACCTGATGGCTAACCGGCATGAAACGCCTTTTGAACATTCCGTTTTCAAATTCCATATCAAATGTCCCATCTTTGTGGCGAGGCAATGGTTCAGGCACCGGATTTCGAGCTATAACGAAATTTCCGGGCGCTACACAAAAATGAAGGAAGAATTTTGCCTGCCGGAAAAGCTGCGGACACAGAAAACGCGCAATTATAAATATGATGAAATCGACCCGGAGAAAAACGAAAAACTAAAGTCCGGAATAAGGCAGTTTTATGATACCGCATACTCGTTGTACCAGGAATTGCTCGATGAGGGCGTGGCCAGGGAGCACGCGCGGATCGTTCTGCCGCTGTCACTCTATACCCAATTCTACTGGACGATCAACGCCAGGTCTTTGCTCAATTTCTTATCGCTGCGTCTCGACGAGCACGCGCAGTACGAAATTCGACAGTATGCTGTGGCCATCAATGAGATTTTCCAGGAAAAGATGCCGTGGACTCACGAAGCCTTTATCAAGTTTATGGTCAACGGCGAAAGCTGGGTCGAAGAGTAGGAAGCA
>METF01000106.1:5380-5744 GCA_001771235.1 Candidatus Zhuqueibacterota bacterium RBG_16_48_16 | reverse complement strand
GTCATTCAACAAGCTTCGCTGAATACTGTGTGCGCGAGCGCCAGATGTCCTAACATCGGCGAATGCTGGGCCAGGCGGACGGCTACATTTTTGATCATGGGAAATATCTGCACGAGGAATTGCCGATTCTGCGCGATCGAAAGCGGAAGGCCGGAGGCGCTCGATCCCGAAGAGCCGCTTCGCGTCGCACGAGCGGTCAGGGCGTTGAAATTGAAATATGCTGTGGTCACTTCGGTGACCCGCGACGATTTGCCGGACGGAGGCGCACGACACTTTGCCGAAACGATCCGGCACATAAAAAAAGAGCAAGACCGTTGCCGGGTCGAGGTGCTCATCCCCGATTTCAAAGGCTCGACCCAGGCTT
>METF01000106.1:152-5326 GCA_001771235.1 Candidatus Zhuqueibacterota bacterium RBG_16_48_16 | reverse complement strand
TTCCGAGGCTGTACAAAAGCGTGCGCCCTCAAGCCGATTATTCGCGGTCGCTGGCGGTGTTAAAAAATGCAAAAGCCATGGGAGCCGTCACAAAATCCGGGATGATGGTCGGCCTGGGTGAAACCTCTGAGGAAATAGTGGAGACGATGCGTGACATCCGCCGGGTTGGCTGCGACATCTTTACAATCGGTCAGTACATGCAGCCGTCCAAAGACCATTTGCCCATCGACCGTTTCGTCCATCCGGAGGAATTCGCCAGGCTGAAGCAGTTTGGACTCGAGCTGGGATTCAGGCACGTCGAAGCCGGACCGCTGGTCAGAAGCTCCTATCACGCCGATGCCCAATACCAAGTCGAAAGCTCAAGTCATGCATCCTAAAAAATTACAGGATTCCGTCACGGAACTGTCGATCATCGCCAGGCCGGAGGACGCCAATACCATCGGTACGGTTTTTGGCGGACGAATCATGTATTGGATGGATATGGCCGCCGCCGTTTGCGCGCGAAGGCATTCCAATTTGCGGGTCGTCACCGCCGGCGTCGATGGGATGCAATTCCTGGCTCCGTTAAAAGTCGGCCAGGTCATAAAGCTCCTCGCCCATGTCAATCGTGCTTTTGCCTCGTCGATGGAAATCGAGGTGAACGTATTTGGAGAAGACACTTATCGGGCGACGCAGTTTCTCGCGGCAAAGGCGTTTTTCAATATCGTAGTTTTTGACGAGCAGGATCGACCGGCCCAAGTGCCTGAATTCATTCCGCAAGGGCATGAGGAGAAACAGCGATGGGAACAGGCGGGCGGGCGAAAAGAACAGAGAGATCGGGAGAAAGTGAATTGAGCCGGATCGATTTGCGAACCCTGGCGCCGTATTGGTTTTTTCACGCATCATGCTAAAATTTTCTCTTTTCGTATGAAATAAACAAATCATGCACTGGCCTCAACGAAAATCAATTCTTATTCTACTCATGTCGTGTCTGTCGTTGCACGCCCAAAACGATATTTGGATCAGCAGTCAGGAACTGCAGAATCTCCCCGTGACGGGTGCTGCCTGGGATAAGCTAAAGTCAGAAGCCGACAAGCCTTCGGGCATCCCCAATCTTTCCGATCAGAACGATAGCGCAAATGTGCGAACAATGGCCAAGGCGCTCGTATATGCCCGCCTGGGCGAGGAGAGCTATAGGAATGCGGTTATCAGCTCCTGTATGCAGGCCATTGACAGCGAAATTGGCGGACGAACCCTGGCGTTGGGGCGCAATCTGGCTGCCTACGTCATTGCGGCCGATCTTGTCGATTTGCCGGAGCCGGAAGACAGCCAGTTTAGGGAATGGCTTCGCCGGACGTTGACCGAAGAGCTAGACGGCAGGACACTGCAATCCACACACGCAGAGAGGCCAAACAATTGGGGAACCCACTGCGGGGCGAGCCGAATTGCCGTCGCGCTCTATTTGGATGATACCACTGAAGTGAATCAGGCGGCCGCTATTTTTAAAGGTTTTCTTGGGGATATTTCATCGCATTCGGATTTCATGTTCGATGACGATTTATCATGGCACGCCGATTCTCTCAATCCCGTACCGATCAATCCCCTCGGCGCCATGAAGGACGGCCGTATGATCGGCGGTGTCTTGCCCGACGAGCAGAGACGGGCGGGGCCGTTCTCCTGGCCGCCTGCACAAGAAAATTACTGCTATGAAGGATTGCAGGGTGTCCTGGCCCAGGCCGTTATGCTGAGCCGGGCAGGTTATGATGTCTGGAATTGGCAGGACAGGGCCATGTTGCGGGCTTTTACCTGGCTTCACGAGGAGGCCGATTTTCCTGCCGAGGGGGACGATACATGGCAGCCGCATATTATCAATTACTATTATGGAACCAATTTTCCCGCACCCGTTCCATCAAGGGCTGGTAAAAATGTGGGGTGGACATGCTGGACGCACGGACAGACTATCCCTGCAAATCAAAAACCCATTGTGACGACTTTTTATCCGACCGGTGGCAGTGAGACGACCGCGGTTACTATCTACGGATTTTATTTTTCGAATTCCACACAGCTTCGATTTAACGATACCTCGGATCTAAGCTATGTCATTGAAAGTGATACCAAAATTCGCGCTTATGTGCCTTCCGGCGCGAGCACGGGTACGATCAAAGTGGCAAATCCGTATGGCACCGGAGAAAGTACAGCCAGCTTTGCGGTCACCGCGGAACCGGTGCTGAGGGTAACGCTGATGATGCAAGGTGCGTATTTCTCTTCTGGTATGATGAATACCACCCTCAATCAAAACGGCGATATTCCTTTGACATCTCCTTATGCCGATGCGCCCGAAACGGCGTCAGCCATTCCAGGTGACGCTGTCGATTGGGTAGTGCTGGAAGCAAGGTATACCGTAACGGGGCAGGTGCCTTTGAAGCGATCTTATTTTTTGCGGAAAGATGGTTTTGTGACCGAGACGGACGGCACAACGATTGATCTGGCTTTACCGGGGATTCCTTCCGGTGATTATTATGTTTCCATACGACACCGAAACCAACTGCTGGCGATCACTGCCACCCGAGTTTCTTTGTTCGCCGGGCAGAATGCTGAGGTGGATTTTACCACGGGTCTTTCACAGTTTTATAATCCGTCGAGTGCTGTCGAATTGGAGGCGGGAATTTATGGAGTTCGGGCAGGAGATGCAGACGGCGATGGTTATCTCACGACCGGGGATTATACAGTCTGGTACAATTCGTTTCGCCTGGCAGCAAACGGATATGAACCCGGTGATTTCAATTTCGATGGATATGTCACCGCCGAAGATTATAATTTGTGGCTCACTAACGCTCTTGCCGGATCGGCATCCTTTTCGCAATAACACCTGGCGAAGCTTCGCCTGCCCGTCCCGTACCGGTCCGGGACGGGCAAACCGACCAGAGCAACTATTGGTTCAATTATTTAGAGACAATTAACGGGATTACATAGATCAACAGGATGATATTTTTTTTTAAAAAGGGTGATCTACTGTATGGATAGTAAGGTTGAAAAGTTTTTCATTGATAAAAAGCGGTCTGTCAAAATCGATAAAAAGTATGAAAAAATTCCTGTCCTCACGGTTGATAATTACGTCGTTTTAGGCCAGCTAACGGCCATTCGGTTTTTGGAATGGGTGTGCGAAAACCCCGGAGGCGTGATTGGTCTGCCAACAGGAAAGACGCCGGAATTTTTTATCAAATGGGTGCAATACTATTTAGCGAATTGGCAGCGGGAAGCACAGTCCGGTCTTTTGAGTGAGATTGGTTTTCATCCCGATATAAAGCCGGAGATGAAATCTCTTCACTTCATTCAATTGGATGAGTTTTTTCCTCTCAATCCGCAACATGAGAGATCGTTTCATTATTTTGTCAAGAAATACTACATCAACGGATTTGGATTGGATGCTCGGAAGGCCCAATTGATCGATACTTATAATGTTGACAAAGATAGAAAAAAAATTATCGGCGATATTGACAATATCGAGCAGGTATTCCCCGATGGTATCATTGACCTGGCGTTACGAATTAAGCATCCATCGAACAGTATTGAGATTTTGCAGAAAAAGACCATCAAGTATTTTGATCAATTCTGCGCGGAATACGAGGAACGTATCCGCACACTTGGCGGAATCGGTTTTTTCCTGGGCGGGATTGGGCCGGATGGACATATCGCCTTCAATGTGCAGGGCTCCAGTCATCGCTCGACGACCCGCCTCACGCCCTTAAACTATGAAACCCAGGCAGCGGCGGCCATTGATTTAGGCGGCATTGAATCCGTTCGCAAAAAGGCCGTAATCACCATCGGCTTGGAAACCATCACGGCAAATCCCGACTGTGTGGCCATCATCATTGCCGCTGGCCAGGCCAAAGCCAAAGTCGTGGCTGATGCCATCGAGAACGATCCATCGCTGGAATTTCCGGCAAGCAGTTTGCAAAAACTGCCGAACGCCCGTTTTTATTTGACCGATGGCGCAGCCTCTCAGTTGAAGGAAAGAAAGCACCAGGCGCTGCTGTCTATGCCGTCCATCCCTGGGCCGCAGATCGAGCAACTGGTTATCGAGGGCGCGATAAACGCTTCGATCAAATTAATGGAAATCATCAATCAACCTGAGAAGTTGAAGGAGAAAAAACCGCAGGAATGGGCACTGGCCGAGAAATTATCCGGCCAATCGATTCCGGCGCTGGCGCAGAACACCTATCATCAAATCGAAACGAAAATCGAAGGAGGGCTGTCCTTACCTAAAAATCAGCGGTTCCTGCATACGGCGCCGCATCATGATGATATCGAGCTCGCCTATTTCCCGCTCTTGCATCATTTGGTCCGCTCCGAGCATAATGAAAATTATTTTGTCTATTGCACCAGCGGATTTACAGCCGTCACCAATGATTATGTGCTTTCCTGTCTCACATTTCTTCACCGTTTGGTTGCAGATGGATTGATGCAAAAACGCATCGATATGAATACTCTGAAGGATATGCAATCGGCCCAAGACGATATTGTCGGCGCGCTCAACAGCATTGCGGCTCAAAATGACGATCAAAACCTGTACATTGCCTGCCGGCTGGCGCGACAGATTTTTCATTCTTCAGCCAATCCCTCTGATGAGGCGCTGCTCACATTTGTGCAACAGCAGATAATAATCTTGAATCAATTAACGCCGGGCCGGATCGAGCCGGAGATTATCAAAATCATCAAGGGTTGGATTCGTGAGTTCGAGGCGGAGCTGGTATGGGGACATTTCGGCATTCGCACCGACCATGTCTATCATCTCCGCTTGAAATTTTACACGGGGGATATTTTTCCCAAATATCCCAATTATGAAGAAGACGTATTGCCCATTTATCAATTGCTCGAAAAGATCCAACCGACGATCATTTCGGTCGCGCTCGACCCCGAGGGCAGCGGCCCGGATACGCATTATAAAACGCTGATCGCAGTTTCCGCGGCCATTGATCAGTATGTGGATAAACATCCGGATATGAACATTCGCTTATGGGGTTATCGCAATGTGTGGACGCGCTTTTTGCCTTCCGAAGTCAACATGATCGTGCCGGTTTCGCTCAATTCTTTTGCTGTTTTGCACCAGATGTTCAATCATTGTTTTATCAGCCAAAAGTCCGCCTCTTTTCCCAGTTACGAGCTGGATGGCACCTTCAGCCAGCTGGCTCAGA
>METF01000106.1:0-74 GCA_001771235.1 Candidatus Zhuqueibacterota bacterium RBG_16_48_16 | reverse complement strand
TGCGTCGGTCGTATGGCGCCATTTACATAAAGGATATGAGCTATCAGACTTTTTGTGAAGAAATGAAACCGGTG
>METF01000105.1:12399-14370 GCA_001771235.1 Candidatus Zhuqueibacterota bacterium RBG_16_48_16 | reverse complement strand
GGGATTTGTCCGCTGTGCAAAGCGGCGTCTATTTGGCGCGTCTGGAAGCATCCACCGGCTCCGAAAGCAGCACGGAAATCATTAAAATTGCCGTTGTCAAATAGGGAGAAATTTCGATATCACATGTGGCTGACACGAACTCTTCACCTACTCATCATCATTCTTATCACATCAGCGCCTGTTTCATACAGCCAATTTTCAGATTATAACCATCCGGAGCTGGACTGGTACACCCTGGAAACGGCCCATTTTCAAGTCCACTACCACGCCGGCGCGGAAAGGACGGCGCAGGCTGTGGCCAAAATCGCCGAGGATATTTTTGACCCCATCACGTCGCTGTACGATTACAGGCCGGACGGCGCGATTCATTTTATCGTGAACGATTATGACGACAATTCAAACGGCGCGGCATTTTATTACGACAATAAAGTGGAAATCTGGGCGCCGCAAATGACGTTTATTTTACGCGGAACTCACAACTGGCTGCGAAACGTTGTGACGCATGAATTCACCCATATCATTTCCCTGGGCGCCGCGCGAAAATTACCGCGCCGGATTCCGGCGCTCTATTTTCAGCTCTTTGGCTACGAGCCGGAAAAAAGACCGGATGTTTTATACGGTTATCCCAACATCATCGCCTCCTACCCCATTTCCATGACCGTCGTGCCCATGTGGCTTGCGGAGGGAATGGCTCAATACCAGGCGCCGGGGCTGGGCTATGACAAGTGGGATTCGCACCGCGACATGCTGATCCGCACGGCCATCATGTCCGGTAAATTGCACTCGTTCGATGAAATGGGCGTTTTTGGCAAAAACAGCCTCGGCAACGAACGAACCTACAACGCCGGCTATGCCTTCGTCCGCTACATCAGCCAAAACTGGGGCCGGGATGCCGTGTCCAGGCTGGCTGCTTCGGCCAAAAGCATGGCGACGATTTCCATAGACGGCGCATTGCACGACATCACCGGGTTGAAGGCTGGCGATTTATACGACACCTGGCGTCAGGAGCTGGCAAGCTACTATAACCAGCGCCTGAGCATCATAGGGCAACATCCGGTCGAAGGCAAAGTGATCACCCAAAAGGGGATCGGCAATGTGTACCCCAGCTTTTCTCCGGATGGCAAGACGCTGGCCTTTTGCGGCAGTCCCTCGTCCGATTATTTGACGCTTACCAAACTGATCTTATATGACATCGATTCGGGTGTAGAAAAAACGATAAAAAGCGGCGTGAACAGCAAGATCGACTGGTCGCCGGATGGTAAAAGATTGCTCTATGCACGCCGGCGCACTGCGGAAAATAAATCCTTGTATTACGATCTGCACATCTACAATTTGGATACGAAAAAAGAAAAAAGGCTGACGCACGGTTTGCGCGCCGTCGATCCGGCCTGGTCGCCCGACAGAACGAAAATTACCTGCATTACCCAAAAAGACGGAACCGACAATGTGGCGCTGCTGGACGGTGACGGCCAGCTTTTGAGAAACCTGACCGGTTTTCACAACGGTGAGGGCCTCTATTCGCCCAATTGGTCGATGGACGGCAAGGCCATCGTGTTCTCCCAGGCGAGGCAGCACGGGCGCGATATTAAAATGATCGATCTTGAAACAGGCGAAATAACCGATGTCATTTCCGGTGAAGGGGATGCACGAGACCCGGTATACTCGCCGGACGGCGAGCGCGTTTATTTTTCCTGGGACAAAACGGGCATTTTTAACATCTACAGCATTTCCCTGAGCGATGGCCAAATCACCCAATGGACCAATGTGACAGGCGGCGCCTTTATGCCGGATGTCTCTCAGGAGGGTCAGCTCTCTTTTTCCCTTTTTCAACACGACGGCTACAAAGTTTCCCTGCTGGAGCAGCCATCGCCGGTTGCCCCGCAGAATGCCGTTTACGCCGAAGCCGCCAATGCCGGCAAAACCGGCTTGTTTGATGACAAAGAGGAAGCTTATCCTCAATTAGCCACAGCC
>METF01000105.1:0-12177 GCA_001771235.1 Candidatus Zhuqueibacterota bacterium RBG_16_48_16 | reverse complement strand
ATTCACCCGCAACCTCAAAGAGAGCATCGAGATCATCGAGGACTATCCCGAAAAGGCACCTGTCGATATCAATTTTAATCTTTTGGAAGCAGACCTGGGCAGCTACTATAATTTCAGCGAAGCGCTCAAAGTCCGGGCGGCATACATTCACAGCCGCTACACCAGCAAGATCAAGGATTTTTTCTTTCAGGGCGACAAATGGCAGTCGCCGCAAAACACCTATTTTATTGGCAATCATTTTGCCATGGCCTGGTCGCTGAACATGCTGGGCCATAGCACGACTTCTGCTATCAATCCCTCGGTGGGAAGGCGCATCCGGCTCAGCTACACGAGAGAGTACAACAAATTTTTTGAGGATTTTGCCACGGACAACGATTATGGCACGCCGCAGGAAATTTACAGCCATTATAATTACAATCGACTTGAGCTGCGCTGGAACGAATATTTTGCCGTTCCCGGTCTCAAACATCATGCCCTGGGCGCTGAATTGCACGGCGGCTGGATCGACAGACCGGTGGACAGCTTTTTCAATTTTTTTGCCGGAGGATTGCCGGGCTTGCGCGGCTATCCGTTCTACAGTATCGAAGGCAGAAAACTTCTGATGGGACGATTCAGCTATCGGTTTCCAATCTTTTCTTTATGGCAAAAGCGTTTCCTGAACGTGACAACGGATAAAATGTTTCTCGGCTTTTTCTTTGACTACGGCAATGCCTTCGACGAAGACAAGCTGAAATTTTCCCAGTTCAAAAAAGACGTGGGCGTCGATTTGCGCTTGGCTTTGTTTTCTTTTTACAGTTTCCCTACAGCCCTGTCCTTTCAGGCTGCTTACGGACTGGACAGAGCGTCGAACGAAAATTACACCTATGGCAAAGAATGGCGCTACTATTTTACCTTGTTATTTGATTTCGATCTTTTCCAGGAAGAAGTGCCGTTCTGATCTATCGCAACTGTCCAGTGCTACAGCGAAAGTCAAAAGTCGAATAACAATCTAATAATTCCGTTTAATGACATGAAAAGTTACGCTATAGTACCAGTCAGTCAGGTGAAGTACAACTCAACACTTGCGATTTATCGGCCAAACGGCAGCGAACGGCACGACACCTGGCATGAACAAAAAACGTTGGGAGATGAGCCATGCGAACGGCATATATTTTCATGATACCTGTCCTCGCCAGTGCACTGGCAAGTGCGCAGGAACATAATTGGCATCTCTTTATGCAGCACTCGGCCACGGCCGAATATGCAACGGAGCTTTCGACACTCAATCAAACCGAAGAACTCGCTGCCAGCCGGGGAAATGAATACAAATCTATACCCAAAGCGGCGCTCATGTCCATCGCTTTGCCCGGACTGGGCCAGTGGTATTCCGGCAGCAAAATCAAAGCGGCTCTTTTTCTCGCCATCGAGGTGGGGGGCTGGACTTTTTACGGCGCGCAGAAAAACAAAGGAAATGATATCCGAAGTGAATTTCGCGCTTACGCCGATGCACATTGGAGCGAAAGCGAATATTGGGACTGGATCGCCCTGCATTCCGGCCTGGAGCGAAACGATGTTGACAAACTGAGAGAATGGGAGCAGGAGACTTTCAGCCATCATTTGCACGAGGAGAAAGATCAGCAGTATTATGAAATGATCGGAAAATACGATCAGTTCAATTACGCCTGGGACGATTCCGACATCGGCTCCAAAGACGAAGGCTGGGAGAAGTCGTTGCGCTCGCAACACCGGTTGTATTATGAAGGAAGGCGTGATGCGCACAATGCGGCTCTTAAAAACGCATCATTGAGCTTGACGGTCGTTATGCTCAATCACCTTTTCAGTAGCATAGACGCGGCGTGGACGGTTTCGAGACACAATAAACAGCACGCCAAAGCCTCCGTCGGATTCGTGCCAAAATATATCGATAACCAGCCATACACCGCATTAAATCTTCGAATAGATTGGTAATCATCATGAAGACTGTAATCCCTTTGTTGTTGATTGGATTTGCACTGCCGCTTGCGGCGCCGGCTCAACAAAGCACCCTTGCGGATGAAATATTTTTGACCGACTCGCACCGAATCGTCGCATGGAATAATTTCATTGTGCAAGATAAACCTACGGAACTGCAAGACGATCCGAACGCCACGAGCCTCGGTGAACATAGGAAAACGAGATCCAAAGGAAAGGCTTTTCTCCTGTCCGCACTTTTACCGGGATTGGGCGAAAGATATGTGGGTTCCAGAAAGAAATCGGAAATCTTTATGGCAACGGAAGTCGTGCTGTGGCTCAGCTACGCCGGATTCATAAAATACGGCGATTGGCGCAAGCAAGACTACCAGGTTTTTGCCGCCACTTATGCCGGGGCAAAAACAGAAGGCAAGCCGGACAACTATTTCACCAATCTCGGCCGGTATGACAATATAGACGATTACAATGCCGCACAGTTGAGAGATCGCAATCTGCCGAAATATTACCGGGACGTCGACAGCTACTATTGGCAATGGGATAGTGAGGCCAGTCGCTTAAAATACGAGGAGATTCGCCGGGCAGCAAAACAGGCCGATAACCGGGCCACGTTTGCCCTGGGGGCGATTTTGGCTAACCATTTGGTGAGCGCCATCGATGCCGTCTGGTCAGCGCATAAAGCCAACAAGGCGGCTGAGCAAAGTAGTTTTGATTGGAATGTAGAATTCGGAGATGGATATGTCAATCCGGCTGTGAGATTTTCGTTAGAAGCGGCTTTTTGATTCGAGGTAGTTTTGCGGTTTACTAAAGTTGTGTTGTATATTGAAATTTATTTGATTAATTTTAAAAGTGATTAAATCCAAGGTGAGACTCATGGCTGAAATTATCAACTCTCAAACTACAGTTGTCAGTACCAGTGAAGGTTTATTCATTGCAGGAACAAGAATCACTGTCTATGATGTGATGGATTATTTGAAAGCTGGCTGGCCAACGAAATTAGTCCAGAATTGGTTAAATCTGACTGAACGACAGATAACAGATGTTATGGATTATATCGAAAATCATCGTGAAGAAGTGGAGGCCGAATATCAGCAGGTTTTACAATATTCTGAAGAAATCCGCCTGTATTGGGAAAGACGCAATCGGAAACGATTTGCTAAAATTGCAGCAATGCCTCCAAAGCCTGGGCGGGAAGAAGCTCGTGCAAGACTGCAAGCCTGGAAATCATTGAGGAATTAGATAATTACCTGGGCACGGGACGTATATTCATACCTTAAAAAAAAGCCCGGCCAGTGGCCGGGCTTGAATTTTTAGAGGGAAACCGACGCTGTCAAAATCAGGCCCTGGACGCGAATCCGCGGATTCTCCTCGCTGTTTTCCAGGTCTTCGCTAAACAAATCGGCTCTGTAACCGGCATTTATGCCAAAACCGGAAGGCATGCGATAGCCAATGCCAAGATTGAGTGCGGCAAGCGCCGCGGAAATATCATACTCGGCACTTTGAAAATCTGAAAAGTCAGCTAATCCATCATAAGTTGTTTCATTGGTCAGCGTCCCGCCCATTCCCGCCAGGGAGGCGAAACCGTACCAGCCACTTGCGCCAAAGGGCACCACGCCGGAAATGCCAACACCGTAAAGCACACCTTTTTCGCTTATTTCAGCTTTTACATCCCTGCTCTCGTAATCGTAAATCGGATCCCCGAAAAAATCATATCCCTGAAAAACAGGCACGTCAATAGTGTAACTCGCGTCCAATGACCAATTTAAAAATTTGCTGCCGAAAAAGATGTTGATATACGGATGCACGCGGTAACCGATGGTCAGATTAAAATCACCGCGACTCATGTTGATATCGGCAACTTCGCTTTCTGCAAGCTTGTCCACCGGAAATGAGCCGAATAGTAACGACGCACCAAAATTCCATTTCCCGTGCGAAATAGTCGCATACGGGCCGAACATATTGCCGGTGCCAATATCGTTTATTTTGTTGCCGTCTTCATCTTCCCAACTGTAAGCCGCATTCCAATAACTTCCACCCAAAGTTACGCTGGTCTTTTCCTGGCTAAAAGTCACACTCGATAAAAAAACGAGTAAAAATACGACGAAACACACGGCCTGAAATTGTGTTTTCATAACCTGCTCCTCAATTTAAATTGTGGGAAAAAAGTGAGTGATTTTAGCATTCGAAAGGTGAGGTTCACTGCTCAGTAGCCGTCAAAAGCTGTCGTTAGCCAACCTCCGTGTTGTAAACACGGCCTGGCTCATGATAATTTCTGATTTTAAAAAAAATAATCGGGAAAGATGTGATGACCAAGTGCTCCATTTCATAAGTACCTGTTGGGTTTTTTGTTGGTAGTTCAAGCTCTAGCTTGATAAGTTCAGCCTAAAGGCTGGACTACGCACGTGATTACTTTTTCCATAACCCGACAAATAATTTCGAAATGGACTAGCAAGTTACTCTACAGTTGCTAAAACACCGGCGGCGTGGTTACAGGTTTCTTATCTTTGCCAGTATCGGTCTTTTGTGTATCTTTTTTTTCCTTAGGAATCACTGTAGCGGCTGTAACAAACCGAACCTTATCCCCTAATTTAGGCTCTATTTTTGCCTGGACGATCTGCGCCTCGGAATAGTCCGGATTCACCTTGCTGATTTCAAGCAGGCCAACAACATCCTCGGTATTGCCGATAATGCTGCCGCCCAAATCGGTCACATAATCACCGATACGAATGATGTTCAATCGTTGTCCAATCCGAACACCGGAGCTTTTTCCGATATCGACCAGTACTGTCTTACCATTGATCTTGATGATCGATCCTTCGATAGTCACCTGTTGAGCGATTTGCTTGACAAGCTCTGCAATCGCCGCCGGAAGCCCGTCCTCTCCTCGCAGGCTTTTTGTGTTCTGGGCTAACTCCAGAGCACCGGTTTCAACATCAACAAGCCGGGTATTGATAATGATATTATTTCCCAGCCTGCTCACGCTGCCTGTCATAATTTTTTCAACATTGAGGACTTTGCCTATCTCCGCAGCCCTGGACATGTCCGTAATACCGGTCATCTGCAGCTTCTGTTCTTCCAATATTTTGGCGATTGCCGTTCTTTCGACGACATTGAACCGGTTGGTGTTGAACAGTTCCGTGCTGAGAATGTCGGCCACGGCATCGGCCGTTTCCTGCGCAATGTTTTTTGCCTCAAAATCAAGGACGGCCATGGTAATCTTGGTCTGGCCGACAGCCATGATGTGGAAAAGACACAGGCAAAAAATAACAAACCACAGAGAGCTAAATTTTTTCATTTTAACCATCACCAGCATACCCCGGTTTAATTGAGTAAAATTTTGGTAAATGTAACAAAAGGGGAATTCTTTATCAAGCCATTTTTACGAAAAAGTGATATACAGCAAGCATGGGAGAGTTGAATTTTTATGCTAAAATGGCGGATGCTCATGTTCACTGTACTCTGCCAGACGGTCGCGCAGGAACAGGCGGGCTCGGTGGAGGTTGGATTTGACAGCCGCCAGGCTGATGTGAAGCATCGCGGCAATCTCTTTGAGGGAAAATCCCTCGATGTCCTTTAACACAAAAACGCTGCGAAACCTGGCCGGTAATTCGGCAATGGCTTCTTCCATGGCGCTCTTAAGCTCGGCATTTAAAACGGCTCTCAAGGGATTGTTGCCGATCGATCTGTTAAAATTTTCAATTGCGGCGTGGCTGACTTTGCCTTCATCGTCATCGAGACGCAACGGCTGTTTTTTCCGCGAGCGCAGGCGCATCAAGGCATAATTTGTCGCAATCCGGTAAATCCATGTGGAAAGCGTGGACTGGCCTTTGAATTCCGGCAGCGCCTGGAATACCTTGAGAAAGGTCTCTTGTAAAACGCATTCGGCTTCATCCGGATCGGCAAGAAGCTTGAGCGCCGTATTGTACACCAGTTTTTCATTTTGGGTGACAATGTCCGAAAGCGCCGCCTTGTCCCCTTTGATCGCTCTTTTAACCAGATCTGCTTCAGGATTATCCATATCATCGACTTGTTTTGTGGAATGATCACGACCGATTTGCGCGACAAGATATTCAAAAATTTTCACACTTTCAAGAGCTTTCAGGGCATGAAAAAGCCCCCGGGAAACTCTCGTCGGGGGCGGGTCGGTGGTCAATGCCGAATAAGAATTGATATTATCGAAAAAGTGGCGTGCAGTCGGCCTAATGCGCGCCGTTCAAATGTTTACCCAGTATTTTTTCAAGCTCGTTTTGCGGCAGCGCCCCGACGATTTTATCCACCACTTTGCCTCCTTTGTAAAAAAGCAATGAGGGGATGCCTGTGATGCCATACTTGCCGGCTGTCATGGGATTGCTATCCACATCCAGCTTGCCGACCTTCACCCGGCCCTGGTATTTGTCCGCCAGCGCCTCAACAATCGGCGCAACGAATCTGCAGGGCATGCACCAGGCCGCCCAAAAATCGACCATAACCAGATCGTCGGCCTTGATCACTTCATTGTCAAAATTGGTATCTGTGAATTGTTTTACATTCGCATTCATTGGACATCCTTTCTTAGTTATGATGTATGATTCATTTACCTATTTGGACGAACGTATTTCATATCCGATTTCGATTTCCGTAGATTTTCTCAGCATCGCCGATGCCGAACAATATTTCGTTTCCGACAGCTCGATCGCTCGCTCGACCGCCTCCTTTGGAATATTATCGCCGTAAAGTATAAATGTGATCCTGACTCGTGTAAACACTTTCGGATGCTGCTCCGCCTGATCTGTCTCCAGAGTACATTGAAAATCATCCAGCTTGATCCGCTTTTTTTGCAGGATGGAAATGACATCCATGGACGTGCAGCCGCCAAGTCCGATTAAAAACAATTCCAGCGGCCTTGCAGCGGCATCGGCTCCGCCAAGCTGTTCCGCAGCATCCATCGTGACCCAATGGCCGGAATCCGCTTTACCGATGAGCGTCAAGCCATTGACCTGTTTTATTTCTGCCTTCATCGTTCTCACTCTTTCAATATTTCCTGGTGCAAGAGGAGCACAGCGCTTTTATGCGCCGCGGTGCATCGCATAAAGGCGATGCACTCCATCTGATTTGCACTCATCAAATTATAATTATTTTGCTTTTAATTATTTTGTCTTTTAAAGTCCTCGGCTGTAACCCTGACAGGGTTCCGAACCCTGTCAGGGTTTGCTATACTAGATATCGAGGGCTTCGAGTATATCTCGCTCAAACACAGATTTCGGGCGTGCACCGATGTACTTTTTATGGATGTTGCCATGCCGGTCGATCAAAAACGTTGTCGGGATACTCTCCAGCGGAGAGTATGCCTGGTAAAAATCAGCGGTGAGCAGGGCAATCGGGTAACTGATGCCATAATCTTTGACAAAGCTTTCAACGGCCCGAACTCCTTGCCGGCCTCCGGCAACGCCCAGGATTTCAAATCCCCTGGAATTGTATTTATCGTAAAGCTCGATGAAGGCCGGAATTTCAGCACGACAGGGCGGACACCAGGTATCCCACACATTTAAAAGCAGCACCTTGCCTTTGTAACTCTCCAAACTGACATCATCGCCCTCGAGCGCTTTTAAAACAAAGTCGGCTGCTTTTGAGGAATTGGCTGTCGTCTTTGCCAGGTCTTTGGCCGCAGCACTGCCTTGTTTCGCATTGCAGCCGGATATGGTAACCGCTGCTGTCAGCAGGGAGACCAGGGACAGCATTTTCATTTTGTATTTCATCAGCTCTCCTTCAGCGTTCTGTTTTTTCCGCTCTTGTCAAATGTCTCGTCGATGATCTGATCGACATATTTGATCAAAACATTTTTGATCATCTCACTTTTGCATGAATGATACAACTCAGAGCACAAGTTTTCTCTTAATATTTCTGCGACATTTTTGCTTTTGCAGGACTGAATTCTCATCCTGACATCACCGCAGTATCTTTCAATAGTTTCCATATTCTTGTTCATCTCAACCTCTTGCGATTAGATGGAAGAATCCGGCATAGGATTCAAAGGTATCGGCAAAAAATATCTTCCAATTCAATATGATTCAAGGTTCCTTTACCCAGACCATACATCCGACATCGCAAATCGTTAATCTCAAATCTTAAATCAGAACCCATCATCCCCCCTTTTCTCGTTTTGTTACACACCCGTAAGTGAGGTGTTGCAACAGTATCAAATAATGGTTTGGATAAATGCCAATAATTTGTTATTATTCCACCAACATTTCCGCATCGCATCGATGCATTATTCTGCCTTTCTTATTGCCGAGACCGATTGACATAGAAGACTTGTGTGATGCGCACGCAAGACAGCCAAAAATCAATTTTAAGGGAGAAACATGTCTCAAAGAAAAAATCATGCATCATGCTTGATAATTGTTTTTCTTGTCATCTCCGTATTGCCGGCAGCGGCCTCCGAGCCGATCGTCGCCGACGGCACTGACCGCCAGCAATTGGAGAGCTACCTGGACAGCCTATGCACCTGGGCAGTGAACGCCCAGGTCGGATCCGGCGAATTAAAAATAGCGGAAAAGCGCCGCACCTCAATTTTTATCAACAGTAATCTGGCGCGAACTCTGCTCGCCGGTTATGAAATTCTGCACAACGACAGTTACCTGCGAGAAGCCCTGACCTGGTTTGACAAGCTGGTAGAATTGCAGCAAATCACAGAAGCAACGGGGGGGCAAAAAGTCGGCTGGTGGGGCGATTTTTCTCCTGACGGCAATATCTACCTGGGCGACGCCGGCACGTCGGCCACAGCTTTGGCCGGAATCGTCAGGTTTACCGAGGGGGAACGGCGACAAAAATACCTGAACGCCCTGGAGCTTTATGCGAATTTCGTCGAGTTCGGGACAAAAGACGATCCGCAAAACCAAGGGCGCGGCGGATCGGATGGCTGGATTATTCGCCAGGGCAATGATGCCGGTGCTATTGGCTGCGGCTACTACAAAGGCTCACTTTCGCTCGCCCCGTATATCATTTCGACCAGCGTCACCGGCGCGGCGTTTTTTTCCTGTTATTCGGTTTTGACTGGGAACGAGCGTTATATGGCTTTTGCAGAGAATGCCGTCGACTGGCTGCTCAAGGCCGCCAAGCCCGACGGCGAATTTCCCTATCTGTTGCACGAATTTGAGCTGGATGAATGGCCGTTCGACACCATGAGCTATGTGGCCGACGGCATTATCGGCGCTCATAAAAGATCGCCAAACGAGGAATTCAAGAACCGCCTCGTTCGAAGAATGAATAAAAGCATGCAATGGCTGGTGAACCAGCAAAACTCGCACGGCACGTGGGGCAAACTGAGGAGCGAAGACCAGCAGAGGAGCCAGGGGATACTCAATCTTCTCGTCTGGTACTACAGCGATGTCTCGCCGAACAAGACAGTTTTGGCAAGTATTCGCCGCAACTATGCTTATTTTCTCGATAAGGAAAATTCATCGGCCTTTGGCGTTTTGGAGCTGCCCATCACCACTGGTTTTGTCGGACTGGGAATCGCCGAGGTTCTGGAACCGGGGATTACCTACAAGCTGAAATGACAAAAGGAATTAGCAAAACACTTTGACTGTTCTTCTTACCTTTCAGGACAGCGGTTAAACGAAAGGCGATCTAGAGAGTTTTATGCGGAGGATAATCACACACAACGATTTTGACGGCCTGGTGAGCGCGGCTATTTGTTCATTCGCATTAAAGATAAATTTCATCGTATTCACCGGACCGAGAACCGTTTCCGAAGCGCGTATTTCCATAACCGATGAGGACGTCGTTTGCGATTTGCCTTATCCCCTGGAATGCGATCTCTGGTTCGACCACCACGAAGCCAACCTGGAAGAGCTCGGCTTTCGTAAAATCGATCCGGCTTCCATAAAAGGCCGATTCGATATGAAAGACTCCTGCGCCCGGGTGGTTTATGAATATTTTTCGGAAAAGGTGACGTTCCCGCCGCATTTTGAGGAAATTGTGGCCGAATCCGATATAATCGATGCCTTTAAATACACCAGCATTGAAGAATGGCGAACGCCAACGCCCGGAAAGATCATTGACGGCACCATCAAATACAAAGGCGAGCCGGCCGAGCTCAAGTGGAAATATTTGAGAAATCTTGTTTATCAGCTCAAAGATTTTCCCATCGACAAGGTTGCACAAATGCCAAGCGTGAAGAAACGTTATAATTCTTTTATGCAGGAGGAAGAGGGCATCATCGAGCAAATCAAAAAGGACGTCGTGTTTCTGCCGATTGACCGGGAGAAAAAACTGGTCGTCATCGATTCAACAAAACATAATCGCCAGCCCTATCTTTTAAAGCATCTCGCCTACCTGGAATACCCGGAGGCGCAGGCTGTTATCGAGGTGAAAAACCTGTTCCGCGATAACACCAAAACCAACGACCTTGCATTCTCCATCTCCCTCAGCTTGAATTTGGCCAACGGAGATCATTCCAAGGATGTAGGGGAGATCATGCGCGAGCTGAACATCGGCAGCGGACACCCCGGCGCTGCTGCCGGCATGGTGACGTGCTCTTCTAAGGAGAATATGCTCAAAGAGAAAGAGCGCATTTTGGAGCAGATTTACAGGATCTTTATGGAGCAATAAAAGAGAGTTAGTATGGGTAAAAAGAAAAACGCAAAGTATGTCATAGGCGTAGACCTGGGTGGGACAAAAATTTATGCCGCGGTCATCGACCGCAATGATAAAATGCGTGGCTCCGCCCGCAAAAAGACTAAAGCCGAGAACGGATTCGAATCGACCGTTAAAAGGGTCGTTTCCTGCATAGAAAACGCGGTCGAGGACGCCGGAATAACCCTCGATCAAATTGTCGGAATCGGCGTTGGCTCGCCGGGTCCGCTCGACCTCAAAGAAGGCAAGATCATCGAAACGCCTAATTTGAAATGGAAGGATGCGCCGTTAAAAGCGCGTTTGGAATCGGCCCTCGGCAAGCCGGTGAAAATCGACAATGACGGTAATGTCGGCATTCTGGGGGAATACGCTTGCGGCGCCGCGATGGGTGCAAAACACGTCATCGGCCTCTTTGTCGGTACGGGCGTCGGCGGCGGCGTGATCGTTAATGGGGAAGTATTGCACGGATTCAACGAAAATGCCGGCGAGCTGGGCCACATCATCCTCGATCCGAACGGCCCAAAGTGCGGCTGCGGCAACAACGGTTGTCTTGAGGCCTTTTCCAGCCGTCTATCCATTGAGCGAGAAATTCGCACGGCAAAGGAAAACGGCATTAAAACGGCGGTGTTCGATGGCGTTGCTGATAAAAATGAGCTCATCAGGAGCAAGCGGCTGGCTGAATTTTTTCATGCTGACGATCCTGCGGTGAAAATGGCCATCGAAAAATCGGCGACCTACATCGGTTTTGCCGTTGCTTCACTGCTCAATATTTTCAATCCGCAAATCGTTGTTATCGGCGGCGGCGTTGTGGAAGCGCTGGGTGAATCGTATGTATCGATTGTGAGAAATGTGGCCGAGGCGAATGTTTTCGCTATTGCCAAACGCAACGTCCGCATTGTCCCGGCCCAGCTCAAGGATGATTCTGCTGTTTTGGGCGCCGCTGTCCTCGGATGGCAGGCAGCGCAGGAGAAAAAGAAAAAAAATGACGCATAACTATTACAGCAAAAGTCTGCCCTAGATGAGAGATTTTTCACCCAATTTTAAAAGACAAAATGATTATGGACAAAATTATTTCTCACAATTATTTTGTCCTGATTCATTTTGTCTTATGATCTTTATGCTTCGTTACTTTGCGACTCTTTGTGGCGAAGATTTAAGCCTTCGTAAATAAAATTTTTCTGTGGTACTTGTCCTATTCTGCAAAAACAGAATAAGGCCGCGCACAGCTACCCGTTCGCGGCCTTTTTGTTTAAGAAGGAGATTTGAATTATCATACCGAACTCGCCCGGACACGACGAATTACAGTTTTTTCCAATGTCCCTCGATCCACTTCCAGCCACCCGGCGTCTCCTGCCAGTGGCCATCGATCCACACGAATCCTGTCCTGGCTTTGACCCACTTGCCGTCCAGCCACACGTATTTTCCGTTCCGCCACCCCCAGTGGCCACTTACCCACACGCCGTGCTTGTAAGGCGATTTTGGCCTGACAACCACTCTTTTTGCCGCCGGCGGCGCCGTTTTGACAACCACAACCGGTCCTGAAAATGCCGGTGAGACTGATGCCAACAAAAACAACATGGCAAGAGAGCATGCCAAAAGTCTGAGCGATTTCAT
>METF01000104.1:4976-8959 GCA_001771235.1 Candidatus Zhuqueibacterota bacterium RBG_16_48_16 | reverse complement strand
TAATATGAAACGGCTTCTATTCCTTACAATCGTTTTGGCGGCCGGATTGGCTTGGGCGCAAAACGATCTCATCTTCTTCAGTGACAGCAATACGGGTGACAAATTATATGACTCCTCCTGGGGCTTTCAAAAAGCTCCCAGCCTTATTGAATTAGCCGGCAATAACGACAAGTTTCCCGTAGACGCCCAGCATCCCTATCAGGGAGCGCATAGCTTGCGCTTGCATTGGACATCGAAAGCCGGCGGCGACTGGGGCGCAGCGGTGGCAGCCATTGGCTGGCCGGCGCGCGACATAACGCCCTATGACAGCCTCAGTTACTGGATCAATGCTCGGTCAGCCATCGCAGTAGCGGACTTGCCCAGCGTGGCGTTTGAAGATGTTAACAACAAGAAGAGCACCCGCATCTTCATCGGCGATTACTTTGGCGGGGTGGACGATGATTCCACCACCTGGCAGCGCGTCTTACTTCCGTTAAATGCCTTCCAACCCGGTACCGAGAACTGCAACTTTACCAAGGTTAAAACCATTTTCCATTACCAAAGGACCGCCGACGATGTCGAGCATTTGGCGTGGATTGACGATATTCGCATTATCAAAAAGGGAACTTCCGGTCCGACGCCGCCGGCGGTGCCGAGTCAACTGATGGCTTCCGGGCACGATAGCCGAATTGACCTCAAATGGAGGGCCAACACTGAGCCGGATTTGCTTGGCTATCATATTTATCGTTCTGTCAGTGCTTCCGGGCCTTTCGACAAGGTCAATCCGGTCGCTCATGTGACGAATCTTTATAGCGATTTTTTTGGTGTGAACGATACCACCTTTTATTATCGTGTCACGGCCATCAATCAAAAATACGCGGAATCCACTGCTTCCGGCATCGACTCGGCCCGCTCGGTCAAGATGTCGGATGATGAATTGCTTAGCTCGGTGCAGGAAGCTGCTCTTCGTTATTTTTATGATTATGGTCATCCGGTGAGCGGTTTGGCGCGGGAGCGCACCGGCTCCGATGAAACCTGTACCAGCGGCGGCACCGGATTCGGATTGATGACGATCATGGTAGGCGCGGAGCGCGGTTTCATCACCCGGGATTCGGCTGCGGTGCGCATTTTGAAAATCCTGAGTTTTTTGCAGGATGTGACGCCTCGTTATCACGGCGCATGGTCGCATTGGATCGACGGCACCACCGGGGCGACCATTCCATTCAGCCGCTATGACGATGGCGGTGATTTGGTCGAGACTGCCTATCTCGTGCAAGGCATTCTCACCATTCGCCAGTATTTTAATCTGAACAATCCGGTGGAAAACGAAATCCGTACCCGTGCAACGCAACTGTGGGAAAGCGTGGATTGGAATTGGTATCGCCGCATGCCGCAGACGAATGGTAACAAGATTTTTTGGCACTGGTCGCCCACGTACGAATGGCAGATGAACATGATGGTGGAGGGATTTAACGAAGCCATGATCGTCTATTTGTTGGCCATCGCTTCTCCCACTCATCCGGTCCCAGCCACGCTTTTTTATGACGGCTGGACCGCCACGCCTCAATATGTGAACGGGAACAGTTACTATGGCTATCAGCAATGGGTCGGCTGGCCAATGGGCGGACCCCTGTTCTTCACCCATTATTCCTTTTTGGGCTTTGACCCGCGCAACAAGCAGGACAAATTCTGCAATTATTTCGAGAACAACCGCAACATCAGCCTGATCCATCGCGCCTACTGCATCGCCAATCCCAAAGGTCATCAGGGTTATAGCTCGTTGGTTTGGGGCTTGACTGCCAGCGATAATCCTTGGGGCTATGCTGCGCAAGAGCCAAACAATGACAATGGCACCATAACGCCAACGGCTGCTCTGAGCGCCATGCCTTACACGCCGGAAGAATCCTTTGCTACGCTAAAGCATTTCTACTTTACCTATGGCCCGCGGCTCTGGGGTGAGTTCGGCTTTCGCGATGCCTTTAACCTGGATCAGGATTGGTTCGCCAATAGCGTCCTTGCCATCGATCAGGGAACGATTGCGCCGATGATCGAGAATTATCGCACTCAGCTTTGCTGGAATATGTTCATGGCCAATCCGGAAATACAGCCCATGCTGGATGCCATCGGTTGGACAACTGCTGTTGAAAATAAACCGACGCCCACAATTAATGATTTTAATTTGTATCAAAATTACCCGAATCCATTTAATGCACAGACTGTAATTAGATTCAGCCTGGCAAAGTCTTGTCCCGTAACATTGGAGCTCTATAATCTGCTGGGAGAAAAAGTCGCGACGATTTTATCCAAAAAAAGAATGAATGCCGGAGAACAGACGATAGAATTTAGGGCTGACCAATTATCCTCAGGTATTTATTTTTATCGATTGGATGCTGGAGATTTTAGCGAAATGAAAAAAATGGTATTGGTGCGATGAAAAACATTAAATTTATTTTTCTATTTCTATCTTGCCTGATTAATTCATAAATTATAGCCACGAAGGCACCAAGTCACGAAGAATTTGAAAGGTAAAAAAAGTTTGATATGTAAATAGAGTTTCTCTCGATTAATCTGCGAACATTAGTTTCAACATTCATTCTATCAATACTTTGTGTCTTCGTGCCTTTGTGGCGGATGAATTATGCAGGTTAAATTAAGGAAGGCAAATAGTAGACAAAACAAGAAACTTGTGAACAAATTTCATATACTAAGGGGGTGTGAAAAAATAAATTGGCATTCTTTGAAGCATACTTCGACTATTTTAACTGAGCTTGGGAAAGGCAGATTCCCAAGTTATTCTTTCACACCCCCTAAGCAGCTACGACAGCTCGATCTAGCAGGCGCAATCTATTCAGTAAAGTAATAAATCCGCGTCAGCCACTTGCTGCTGTCCGGCTCTTTTGAAGGATCGGTGACGTATTCCTCTATCACCGGCGGCTTGAATGTCAGGCCGTTTTTCTCGAGGTACATATTGATAGCCAGGTGCGCGGGGGTGATTTTCTCATAAGGACCGTAATAATCGACGGCATAGGCTGTGGCCGCGCCGAGTTTTATCGGTTTTATATCTCCGGAGGTCATGGATTTGTTCACTGGTACGGCAGCCGCCGTGTCGGTAACCCGGTTCTGTTCGTCCCAGGTATAATACAAGCCACAGGGTATTCCGGTCATTTTGGCGTTGTTCTTCCCCATTTCCTCCATGATCTTTCCAAACGATTGACCGTAAAATTCCGAGATATTGTCCATGCTGATTTCTTTACGAATCGCCGCAAAGGACTTGGCCGGAAATTGCACCTTTTGGATGTTGTAACCGTTGACCGCCTGGGCTTCCTGCTCGCACAGGTTCTTGAGCAGCTCAAGGCCGCGGTCGAGGTCTTTTCCCGCCATCTTGTCCATGCTCATAAACAGCATGGTCACGTTCCAGGGAAAGGACATTTCGCCATAGAAACCCCAGGTCACTTTTGTGCCGCTCTCGGCATCGGCTACTTTGACGTATCCATCCGCCTCGTTTGGCCAGGGCTCCAGAAAATTGAGGTGATAGTCGATTTGTTCGTTTGGCTTGATTCCGGTATTGATCATCTCGCCTTTGCCGCTTAGCTCTTTATCTCCCGTCCACTTGTACATGGCTCCTTCACTGCCGTCCGCTCCTTCGACAGCAACCTGCAAGGTGGAATCCCTTTCGGCCCAGGGCGACCAGCCTGCCCAGTTTCGCCAATACTGAACGTGGCGGAAGACCAGCCCCTTCTGAGCGTCAATAGTCAGCGAACGGTCGACCTGGTAATCTTTCGGTGCAACCAAGCCAAGAATGACGACGATGGCAACAAGAACGACCAAAACGATGCCGATGATTTTTAATACTTTCATTGTGACCTCTGTTTTTTGTGAATGGTTTCAAAGAATTGCTTTTTTAGTTCATTTCAAAGAAGGGGTAAGAAGGCTCTCTAAAACGAGTGGTTGATAAATCTCTTTACAAGTTATAAGAGTTGGAAAAGCCTGACTTACAATCATGT
>METF01000104.1:0-4948 GCA_001771235.1 Candidatus Zhuqueibacterota bacterium RBG_16_48_16 | reverse complement strand
TCTCTAATAAAAAATTTCTCACAATATTTTCGACGTACTCGTGTACTATTGGCAAGTTTTGGATGATGAAGGCCATGCCTGGGCATCAGGCTGTTGTACAACATGTACAACTCATGGCTGAGGAATAGATACCCCCTCACCCTGACCCTCTCCCCGGCGAAGGGAGAGGGGACTTGTTCTTACGACTCTTTTTGAATCTGCAACAGCCTGATTCGCAGGAATGACCATAACACCGACTGTCATGCCTGCGCATGCAGGCATTTACCCATTAATGAATGACGCCTTACCAAAACAGCACGATGGTGCTTGACTATTCTTCTAAGGAAATATAGTCGGTTTTAATATGTTACATCAGTTGAATTCATTCGTATATTGTAACGCTTTTTTTGATAGAACAGTGGCCACAGCTGCTGTGCTATGATCATCGAGGGGAGATGCCCATCTTTATTGGCGAAAAACAATCTGTGTACCACGAACAAAACCTATGATTCATGGAGGCTACAATGCAGATCAAAAAATCCATTCGCAGCATCTTTTTGTTGTCTTTATTGACAAGCCTTTTTCCTGTTGCTGATGTTTCCAGTCAACCGGATACTTTTGCCGTTTACGCCGATTTGGCGCCCGATTTTTTCATGACAAACTGGTGGGTCACCGAGCCGATTGCCGTGTCCGAAGATACAACGGAACGCAAAGATGCGGAGAAGCAGTTGCAGGTGTTCGAACAGGATGCTGTGGCTGTAGAGGTTGTTATGGCTTCAGTGCCCTCGGGGAGCCTTGAGATTCATGGCGCCGCCGTGTCGTGGAAAAAAGTATCGGCAAAAGCCGATGTTATCGATCTGTTCAGGCAAGTGGCCGAAAAAGAGTACGCTTATGTCTATGCAACAGCCCAAATAGTCATGAGCGAGGAGAGCAGGGTGCTTTTGGGCGTTGGCAGTGACGATGGCATCCAAATCTGGATCAACGGCGAGCTGGTGCATAAATATTGGATCGGCCGTCCCACCAGGATAGACGAGGACCTTGTCCAGGTTGTACTGAAACGGGGCAGCAATTCCATCGTGATGAAGGTGCAGAACCAGCAATATGACTGGAGTTTTGTCTGTCGCCGGCTGGGTCCTTCATCGTTCCCCAGGCTGCTGGTGGACAATGCCGGCAGGGGAAACCTGGATAATGTGAATGTTCTGCTGGCAAACGGCGCGGATGTGAATGCCAAAATCGATCCTGGTGTGACTGCCTTGCTTATGGCGCAGATAAAAGGGCGGCAAGAACTTGTTCGTCTTCTGCTCGAGCACGGCGCCGATAGCTCAATCGCCTTGCCGGCAAAAGAAAAACTTGTGGAGGGCTTGTTCCAGCGGGCCATGCAACCAGGCTACCCGGGCGCGGCTGTTCTGGTTTCACAAAATGGCAAAATTCTTTTTGAAAATGGCTACGGATTAGCCAATCGTGCAAAAGACATCGCCATTGTCCCGGCCACGACTTTTCGCATCGGCTCGATAACCAAGCAGTTCATCGCTGCTGCCATCCTGAGATTGGCGGAAAAGGGGCTTCTTTCCACCAGCGACAAGCTGTCTAAATTTTACCCGGACTTTCCGCGTGGCGATGAGGTGACCATCTACCATCTATTGACCCACACCTCAGGCATTCACAGTTTCACAAGTGTGCCCGATTTTATCGAAAAGGTCACCGGCGCGATCACTCAACAAGAAATGATCGATAATATTAAAGGATACGGCTACGATTTTGACCCGGGAAAAAGCTTCTTGTACAATAATTCCGGCTATTACCTGCTGGGCTGTATTATCGAAAAAGTGACCGGCATGTCCTACGGAGCTTATTTAAACCAGACGTTTTTCGAGCCGCCGGGAATGGCCCATACGGGTGTTTATTCCAAAGACGTGGCTTTCGAGCGCGAGGCCATCGGCTATAGTTATGAAAACAATGATGTGGCAACGGCATTGGACTGGAATATGGATTTCGCCGGTGGTGCCGGCAGCCTTTATTCCAATGTGCGCGACCTATATCGCTGGAACGAAGCGGTTTTCAACGGCCAGGTGTTGTCGCCTGAAAGCCGAGAGGCGGCCTTCACCCCGGCTCGCTTGAGCAGCGGCGAGGTGGCAGATGCTCAGGGAGGCGGGCATTACGGTTTTGGCTGGGCGTTGGGAGGCCTGCGAGGTCGTCAAGAGATTTCTCACGGCGGCGGTCTCAACGGATTCGCCACTTTTTTGACAAGATTTCCGCAGGACAGTCTTACTGTCGTCGTACTGAGCAACTCTGCGCCGACCCTGCCCAATTTGAATCCCGGCGAAATTGCCCATGAAATTGCCGAAATTTATCTTTACGATCACATGGAGCCTCAGCAGGTCTATGCCACAACTGCTTTGCAGAACAAAGATGTTCTGGATGATTACGTCGGCCAGTATGATTACCAAACGGCGATGATGACCATCACCCGTAAGGGGGATCGGCTTTTTGCCCAATTGGCCGGTCAGGCGGAATTAGAAATTTTTCCCAAAGGCAATGACGAATTTTACTGGAAAATCGTCGAAGCTTCGGTAAAATTTTTACGGGATGAAAACGGCAAAGTCAATCGCGCTGCGCATACGCAGAACGGCCGTACTTTTGAAGCACCGCGAATCGAACAGAAAGAAGTCGTAGCTGTTGACGCGGCTGTGCTGCAAGAATACGTTGGTGATTATGAGCTTGCCCCTGGCGTGGCCGCCGGCATAACCCTGGAAGGCGAGCAATTGTACATTCAGGTCACGGGACAACCGCGTTTTGAGATTTACGCCAGCTCCCCGACGGAATTTTTCCTCAAAGTGGTCAATGCCAAAATCACATTCTTAAAGGACGAAGCCGACCAGGTGACTGCCTTACAATTGGACCAGGGCCCGGTGCATACCGTTGCGAAAAAGGTTAAGTGAGTGTTTAGCTGAAAGAAGTATATGCGAATAACGAATGAAGAACATCGAATATCAAACGATGAAGGCCGCTCGAAATGCGACATTCTTCATGCGATATTCGTTACTCAAGCTAATGCATCGACTTGATTTGTGCTGAATAGTAGATAGATAAGAATTCCTTGCGCTATTTTTTCTTCGCTGGAATTGCTTTTTTTAAATGCTTCTTTTTCGGTCGGTAGCCTATTCTATGGAACGGATTGATGATCGTCGTGGCGACGTTTGTCAGGTGGGCATTGACCCGTTTAAAATAGCGCAGCAACAGCACCAGGGCGACAAAATCTTTTCGGATCGTGTCCTTTTTATCGCCTTTTATAATATCCTCGATAATGGAGTCGCACTTGATCGAAAGAGCCGTATATTTTGTCAAGATTGTCGATGCCAGTTTCAGATTGTCTTCTCTCAGCGCTTTCAGGGTCATGTCAAAGAATTCCACCGTGTCCTTTTGGATCTCGTAAAAGGTTTTCTCGTATTTGCGCAAGTTTAGCTTATTGGGGATGAGCAATGCAACATCGGCGATGTTTTTATTGTAATCTCCGATGCGCTCGACATCGTCAACGACCGATAAAATCACCAGCGATGAAAACAGATCCCCGGTGCCGGAGATGGCCAAATGTTCGTACACTTTTTTTCGCGTATCGCGATGCAGACGATTGACTTTTTTATCCACATTGCTGATCTTTTCCAGCTTTTCAGTGGACGATTCCCCGGCCAGTGTTTCGGTGATGATGCCGAACATGTCTTTTACCAATTCCAGCATGGCTATCGATTCAGAATGTGCTTCATCCAATAAATTCTTTTGGCTATATTTAAACAGTTTAAAAAAACGCATGGTGTGACCTCCGGTTCTTATGAGAACTGCCTGTTTCCATAAGGTAAAGGATTTCATCTAACCTATAATATAAAGAGCAAAAGTGGCACGATATAGACGGTGAGAAAGATTCCGATGACGATGTAAACGTGTTTCTGCGATTTGCCCGAAAACCGGCCGATTCGCATTGCCAGAGAAATGGGTAAAACGCGCAACGGATAAAAAATGGCTATGCCGAAAATGTTGAAGAACAAGTGGGAGAAGGCAACAGTAACAGCAACCGTGTTCCCTGTTGCCAGGGCGGCGATGATCGCCGTTACGGTTGTGCCGATATTGGCGCCGAGCGTGTAAGGATAAACCTGGCGGACAGTTAAAATGCCTGCTCCTGCCAGCGGCACCAGCAGGGAGGTCGTCACCGAGCTGCTCTGCACAATCGCCGTTATAACAAGACCGAGAAGAAAACTGATGCCGTCTTTACCAAATAGATAGCGGTCGATGATGCGCTCAACCCTGCCCAGAACCATAGCTCGAATCGTCTTTACCAAAAGGGCCAGTGAAGCAAACAGAATCACCAGAGCAAGAACCAGCATAATCACCGGTGCATAAGGTATGGCGCCCATGATGTAGTCGGTCGCTTTAATTGCGGGTGAAATGATAAATTTTACGGGATTGAACAGTTGCATGCCGCCCATGCCGACAAAGTATTTATCTACAACAGTAGCCGTCTTTTCAATGATTCTGAATTTCAGCTCCACAGGGAACAGGACGATGACGCTCATCGTGTTGAACAGATCGTGGATGATGGCCGCCGAAAAGGCGCGGCTGAATTCCGCCCGCCTGGTCGCGTGGCCGAAAGAAACAAGCGCATTGGTCACGGTCGTCCCGATGTTCGCGCCCATGATCATCGGAATGGCATTCTGTAAAGAGAGGCCGCCGGCAGCCACAAGGCATACGATGATCGACGTTGTCGTGGACGAGCTCTGGATAACACTGGTCGAAACAATGCCCAAAAACAGGCCGAGAAACGGATTGGCTGTCGTTGTGAGAAGTCTTTCGGTAAATCCGCTGCCGAACAATTTAAACGAGTGGCCAAGAAGGTTTATGCTATAAAGAAAAAAATACAAGATAACGAATAGAGAAAAGACCTTTAAGAACATCGACCTTTTATCATTGTCCTGATTCT
>METF01000103.1:13030-18920 GCA_001771235.1 Candidatus Zhuqueibacterota bacterium RBG_16_48_16 | reverse complement strand
ACGTCGACTTTTTCGCCGACTTTAACAAGAATGGCAGCTACGATGCGCCGCCAACCGACCATGCCTGGCGATTGACGGCGGAGAATGTCTCCGGCGACACGTCCTTAGATTTTACCCATAACACCAATTTCACTGAGGTCGGATGGCCGGTTGAGACAGGCGTTAAAGAAAACGGCGAGATGTCCGTCAGCCCGACAAAATTCGATCTGCTGCCCAACTTTCCGAATCCATTCAACCCGGTGACGGCTATAAAAATTGCCATAGCAAAGACAGCGCACGTCAAGCTGCAAATCTTTAATATGCTTGGTCAGCCGGTAAAAACGCTCATCGACAGCCAGGTCACCGCCGGTTATCGCGTCGTGCTGTGGGATGGCAGGGATGACAATGGCAAACAACTGGTGTCGGGTACTTATTTTTACCGCATCCAGACGGACAATTTTGAAAAAATCTTAAAGATGACATTATTAAGGTAAAAGAAAGTGAGGCTCAGCATGGATAAGAGAGAAATGAATCGCAGAGAATTTGCACAGTCAATCGGTTTTTTCACTGTCGCTGCTTTGAGCAGCTCGGCCATTGCTGCGCTGCTGACCAGTTGCTCCAGCGATGACAACCCGGCAGGGCCGACAGGCTCAAACACAGGAGGGCAATTAAAAGTTTCATTGAGTGAAAACACCGAGCTGGAACAAGTTGGCGGATTCAAGACTTTCAGGGTCAATGCTGAGCCCATTATCGTCATTCACGCGAGCGAAAACTCGTTCCGCACCTTCACCCTGGTGTGCACCCACCAGGCCTGCACCGTTTCCTGGCAAAGCTCCAGTCGGATTTTTCAGTGCCCCTGCCACGGATCCCGCTACGACAGCAACGGCAAAGTGACCCAAGGACCTGCCCCGCGAGCTTTGGCGGAATACATGACCACTTTCGATGCCTCGCAAAATATAGTCACTGTCGATTTCGGTTAAAAAAAGCCCCGGCGTTTTGTCGGGGCTTGCTTTCTTTTAATGGCGTCAGTGGCCTGTCCTGTCAAATAATAATTCGCTCTATTCCCTTTTAGTCATTTTCGCCGTTTCATGAGACATTGGCACTGAGGCATGATCATGTATATAAACCCATTTGCCATCTTTCCTGGCCGCAATGGACGTAACGCGATATTGCATTTCCGTATTCTTTCCATCAGCCGCGGTGGTAGTTACCTTCACAATGCCATAACACACAACGGCATCACCAAAGGCCTCATAGCTCGAATTTACTATCTCCCACCTCGAATTTGGCCTATGTTTAAAAGCGGCTTCAAACCCCGCTTTTATCTCCTCAAATCCGGTTTGCTCCATTTCATCCGGCGGGTATAGCACCAGGTCAGGGCTTTTCCAATAGCAACTCATGATGCCGCTGATATCGCCGACATTTGCCGCCGCCAGGAAGCGCTGCTCCAGCTCTTTCGCTGCCGATATGCTTTTATCGGATTCTTTGCCCGCTAGAAAAATTAAGCTGGCAAATAATAAGCTGAACAGAAATATCTTCTTCATCAGTCACCTCTTTAGTTTTTGTGAAATTCAAAGATTGTACACCCGCCCCACAATTCGTCGGGAACGAATGTCGGGCATGTTAAAATTCCCAATCACACGACACTACCTCTGCTCAAAGAGGCTCTCTGCGCTCGGGCAGCGGACGGCTTGCTGCTCTCTCACAAACTGCCATATCGAGGCGCCGGACTCGTTCAGATTATCAGTCTGAAAGTCAACGTCGTTATTGCATTTTGGGAGTGGTTGAAGAGATCACAATATCAGGCTTGGTGCTTCCAACAATGGCGAAAAGTTCCTTTTGTTCGCTATCCGGTACCTTGAACTTGTCCAATGTTTTCTTGAAATCCGCCACCATGGCATCCCACTCTTTTTCGGTGATGTACAGGTGTTTGTGGGCCTCTTTCATGGTGCGCCCGTGATATTGCTCCGGGCCACCGGTCCCCTGGCAAACCAGCTCGGTAACGCGAAATTTGAGGCCGGCCTTGGGCACCCGATCGCGAGCCTCTTTTATGGCGGGGTTGGCATTCAGGATGTCGTTCGCCAAAAGGCGTTCGATGAAATCATCCACGACCGTAGCGATACTATAAACACCACCCAGTCGTTCATAGAGCGACTTTTCACCCTGCGGCGGCTGCGCCTGGGCGCTGGTTATGTTGCCGGCGACAAGCACCATCATGGCAAACAAAACCGCGCAGGACCTAAAGACAACATGGTTCTGATTCATAACAACCTCCGTTAAAATGATTAAAAATGAATATCCGTACGCGCTAGCAATTAAATGCCAGCGATTTATTTAGTGACTAAAGAAAACGAGCAAAATGCAAGAAAACTGTCATTGCGAGCGGAGGAAATGAGTCATTTCCTGTTCAATTTGCTTTGTTGGAGCCCCGTAGGTTAATAACCAACGGGGCAATCCCCTTACTTTTCAGGAGATTGCTTCGGCAAAACTTGTCCTGAGCTTGTCGAAGGAAGCGCCTCGCAATGACAGCAAATTTTTAAATAAGTAGTTTTTCGTTCGGACACTATTTAGTTTTGTATCTCAAGAAAAGCTCTTCAAGGCGATTCGTAAGGGCGATCAATTTGGCATCAAAGCTTTTTGTATCCAGCAGAGAAAAGAACTGTATTTTCCCCTCGGGATCAATTAACAGATTTGATGCGATGCAAATATCCTCACGCGCCAAATCCGGCAGAACCTCCGGCGGTGCATAACTGGCCGAGACTTTTCCATCCGAATCCAGCAAAATGGGAAAGGAAAATTTCCTGGCCTGCACCCATCTTGCCGTTGTTTCCTGACTTTCCTTCACGTCGATGATAAGAACCTGAACATTACGGGAGCGGACCTTTTGCCACAATGCTTCCAAATGCGGAGCCTCCGCATTGCAAAACGGTCACCAACTGGCGGCAAAATGGATGATAACGAATTTGCCGCGCAGCTCCGCAAGAGCCAGGGTATCGCCATGCAGCGAGGTTAATCGAAATAACGGCGCTGCTTCACCGCTGCTTGGATGCTGATCTTCGCCTGAAGAACTGGTTAAGAGACCTACTAAGAGCATTTGCAGGCCCGTGACGACAATCAGAATTGCAAAAATTCTCTTGAACATGACCATCCTTATTTTGTTTATTTCTTAGTAGTCCATTTCAGAAGTATTTGTTGGGTATGGAAAAAGTTTGTAGTCCAGCCTTTAGGCTGAAATGAGCAAGCCACGTGGGATGTTTGCTATCCAACGTGGCAAGCTAAAGCTTGAACTACAAACAAGAAATCCTACATGTACTTATGAAATGGAGTACTTGGGTTTTCGGGCGCGAAAGCTGATGCCAACAGTGCCATAAGCGGCAGCACTGCTCGATTGCGGCGCACCGCTAAAGACATCGGCTCGCCAGGTGATTTCAAAATCGACGAAACCGGCGGAAATGACCGCTGCCTGCAACTCTGCTTCCAGCAGAGCACCGGCAATTCAGCCGGTCCACAAACCGATTTTGCGCTTGGCATCCTCTGGCACAGCCTTTTGCACCAGGATGTCGCCAATTTGCAGCCGGCCCGAAGGTTTCAATACGCGCGCCATTTCGCGCAGCGTGACGGTCTTGTCCGGCGTCAGGTTCAGTACACCGTTGGAGATAACCACGTCCGCCCAGCCGTCATCGACCGGCAACTCTTCCGCATATCCCAAACGAAAAGCCACGTTGCTCAGTCCTGCCGCCGTCGCCGCGACCTGGGCCTTATCGAGCATCGCGGACGTCATGTCGACGCCGATCACCCTGCTGTGAGGTCCGACTTTTTTGGCAGCAATCAGGCTGTCTATTCCGGCACCGCAGCCGACGTCGACGACCCGCTCACCAGGCTCGATCTCTCCGAGGCGAAATGGATTACCTGTTCCGGCAAAGGATTCAATGGAAGATTCGGGAATTCCTTTCAGCCACTCGTCATCATAACCCAGCATGCGGGCGAGCGGTCTGCCCGTGTGAAAATGAAATCCTTTGCCAGGCTCATTGGCCACGGCTTTATATTCTGCGCTGATGGCCTCTCGCAGCTCACATAATTCCAGGCCGAGTCCGGCAACGCTCTCGGCGACATCTAATGAATTCTGGCTACTCATGATATTTTCCTCGTTACCTTTTGTTATTCTCATTCACGCCGGAAATCACCGGCAGGTTGGGTAGACAAAAATCTCGGCAGCAAGCATCTGTCATTTCTTTACTGATTCTAATGCCTGCAATCCTTTGCCAAGCTCATCATAATTCATCACAGGTACAAAACTCACCTCGGCATGCAATTTCATAAACCACGGCTCGGCAATGGGTGGAATTTTTGACGAGTCCTGCAGATCGAAAAAGAAGTAGGCAGTACGTTTGCCAGCTTCCGGTAGAAAATAACTTGCTTCCGGTTTGATCATTTCAATAGTCGAATCAATGACCTGGCCGAGTACACCGTTCTTTATTGCTTTGTTAGCAGCTTCCACATCCAATGAAACTTTTAATAGCGTACGCACATTTTTTTCCTCCAATTTTGTCATAAAGGATTAAATCCAGGTGTGAACAAGGCGTGCACCGGATAGATTTCGACATGCGGTTCACCGGCAATGCCAACTTCCTTGACTCCCGGCATCAAACGTTCTGCAACAAAGGTTTGGAATGCTTCTGCAGATTGCCACAAGTCTGTCACGCGCAGACCTTTGTCGGTAACAGCGGCTACGTGAAACATCCCGCCGTGCGGAACTTCCGTTTCCCAGTTAACTCTTTTTCTAACTGCGTCATATTGCTCGCGGCTGACGCCATCCCATTCCATAAACATTACAATAGCCATGATTGATGATCTCCTTTAGTTTGATAAACTGATTACCGTATACTGTTTTTTGGGCTTTGTGATCGTGTCATGGTGATTATTCAGGCTAAGGCGGAGGCTAAGGCCAAGGAAAAAAGATGCCGAATTTTTTCTGTAGCCTTTGCCTCAGCCCCGACCTGCGCCCGAATGGTCACGAGCCGTGCAAACGCTGCTGCGCTTTAATGAGCTTGAAAAGAACAACCTAATACTCCGCCGCCTGTCCCGCTACCGGAACAGAATTGTGGAATTGCACAAATACCCATCTGCCGTCTTGTTTCTCTAAAACGCCAGTGAACCGGCAGCCTGGTACGCTGACCGGCTGGCCCCCGGCTGTCAAGTCCCAATCCCATTCCTGTGAAAACCATGCCACTGTGCCGGAAGGATGAATATTGATGACCTGATCACTGACGGTGATTTTGACGTTTTCAAAAGCCGGGAACATCTCCTCTGCAGCTCCCTGCAATGCTGCCCAACCAACAAAGTGCTCCGCAGCGTCCGTGCCGTAAAAAACCAAACCGGCGTCGTGAGCGATAATCCTTGAAAACAAGTTCATATCCTCCGTCTCCCAGACCTGGGCAAACTGATCGACCACCGATTTCACCTTTGCCTTTTCGGCCTCGATGTCAACTTTTTGAGCGCAGCCGTTCATGACCCACAAAGCGGCGACAGCGACGAATGCAAACAGGTTCTTCATAGTTTTACTCCTTTCCGAGATCTGTGTTATGCGAAGTCAGGCTTACGTGCAACGTTTTTAGAAATCCAAAGCTCTGCGTTTGCAAGCCCCATCTCGCCTGATCTCACTTTGGCACAACGCCCAGTTGTTGCAGCATGCCCAAAGTGTCCCAGACGTTCCAGCTCTCCACGATCTTGCCTCCGGCGATGCGGTGAATCCAGACGCCGGGCACGGTCGTCCGCTTGCCGGTTGGGGGAATTGGCGGATTGCCTTGTAACACCGCTTTGTGCGTGCCGCTACCCGTCCATCGGGTCACGACCTTGTCGCCTTCAGCGATCATCTCCTCGACATGCCAATGGGCGTCGGGAAAGGCGGCTT
>METF01000103.1:12871-13013 GCA_001771235.1 Candidatus Zhuqueibacterota bacterium RBG_16_48_16 | reverse complement strand
TGCCTCTGTCCTTCGGGTCCCTTGGGAATCCCTGGAATGGAAGAATCCGTATAAGTGTGGCCGGCAGAGAAAAGCTCATCGGCCACCTGAAGTTTTCTTGCATTACAAATTTCATCAAAAAAACGCCGGACGATGGCTTTAT
>METF01000103.1:12467-12757 GCA_001771235.1 Candidatus Zhuqueibacterota bacterium RBG_16_48_16 | reverse complement strand
AAATGCGACTGGACGATGAGCCAGCGCTCTCCGCGTTTCTCCAGGGTTGCTGTCATCCGCCCGGGGAAGACCATCTCCTGTCCACCGGCCTTGAGCTTAAAGGTCACGTCTGCGGCTGCCCAGGCTACGGTGCCGGTTCCCGAAACCAAAGTCCAGTTATACCGGATCGCAGCAGCCTCAGTTTGTGACCAATCGCGTTGCGCCTGCGCTTTGATTTCAGCAACGCCGATGCGCTTTTCATCGGCGCCCGTGCCATACATCAGGACATCCGGGTCCGCCGCGATGATCGA
>METF01000103.1:0-12389 GCA_001771235.1 Candidatus Zhuqueibacterota bacterium RBG_16_48_16 | reverse complement strand
CGCATCTACTTTCATAGTTTTTTCTCCTTTGAATCAACATCGCTTACACTTGCCAAAATGATTGGTTGGCAAGACCGTTGTTTGAGAGTCGTTTTCCCTAGCCACACCATCACCGCGACACCTGTTGCGGCGCGGGAATACCGCCGATCTGCATCATCAAGCCTAGCGCGTCAAGCTCCACGTATCGCTCCGCCAGCTTGCCGTCCACCACCCGGTCGAAGGTGACGAAAGTGAGTTTTACGGGTTTGCCGCTGGCCGGCACGCCCTGAAATTCCCCGCTGTGGCTGGCCGTTACCGTGCCCCGGGCAGCAACCCATTCGCCTTCGGCAATGAGCGACTCCAGGGTGTGTTTCATGCCGGAAAAGCCGGCGCGGAACATGGCACCCAGTTGTTTGTACCCTTCGACATCCATCGCCGGTTGGCCGGGGAAATGGGCCATAAAACCTGGCGCCAGAATTTTTTCACCCATCTCGTTAAAATCCACCCCGCCGTCATACATTTGAAAAAACTGGCTCACGACCAGCTTGCCTGTTGTCTCCTGATCAAACGCTGGCTTGAAAGACTTTATCTTACCCTTGACGATTTCCGCCGTACCGGTGCCCTTGACGGGGTTGACGCCCATACCGGCAAAGAAATCCGAATGCACGGTAAAATCCCAGCTCACCAGGCTGCCTTCTTCCCGGAAGCCGGTGGATTCCACGTGGAATCCGGCGAGAAGCGATTTCTCCCAGCCGGCAATTTCCTCCTTACCCCGCAGGGTGTTGCCGTCCGGGGTAATGACCACGGCATCGTCATGATAAAAGGCCAGCGCGCCCTCCAGATCGTGGGCATTCCAGGCGGCGTCGAACTTTTTAATGAGCTCGACATTTTTGGAATCGCCGGCCATGGCGACGGTGCCGGACAGCAAAACGAAAATCATGGCGGCATCGATCAGTTTGTTTATGTACTTCATCGGATGACTCCTTGTTTTGGTGAATGATGTTTTAAGAATTTCTTTACAATGTTTTTTACGACTTAATGACATCGTTTGTACCTGTTCCGCCACCAAGCCGCAATGCAACAAAGGAACACAAAAAATCTTTGTGAACCTTTGTGTCTTCGAGTCTTTGTGGCAGATAAATTACGATACCTGAATAGATACCATCGTTTACTTCCTGGTCAATTGCTTATATCCAGTGTTCTAAAATTTCCTTTAAAAATCACTGCAGCAAAACCATTTTTCTTACCAGCACATTGGTTCCACTCTCTAAACGATACACATACGGGCCACTGGGCAAACGCAAACCGGAATCATCTTTTCCATCCCATAGAACCTGACGCGTGCCTGCTGCCAACGGCTCATCGACCAAAGTTCTTACTCGTTGGCCCAGCAGGTTGTAAACAGTAAGCTGCACCGGTACCGCCTCTGGCAGCTCATACCTTATTGTTGTCTCGGGATTAAACGGATTGGGATAGTTCTGATAAAGTACATAATCCTGCGGCGTTTCCTGCGCTCGCCTGTCGACATCCGCCAGCAAGCCGAGATCCAGGGTGAATTGGTCGTGCCACAGCTCATAGCCTTCGCTTGCGACCGTCAGATCAAAAGCGATTTCTCCTACCGCGCCGCAATTGGGATTGATCTGGATATTATAAAATCCTGAGGTTGAGGCCGTCTGCGCGGGCAGAATGTTCCCATAAGACGGATTGCTCTGTGTAATCAGATAAATACAGGTGTCCCGAGTCGTCAGCGTTGCGGTGATGGCATAAGCCGTTTCGGCCATACTTGTATTCCTCAGATCCAGTTTGCCACGAACAAACTTTCTGCCGCTGGTAATGCCGGACCTGAGCTTTGTGAAATTTTCAAAAACAACCGGCCCGATGGTCGTGAAACGCAGCACTCCAGATCGTGTGTGCGACAGACCGTTATCGACATCCACAGTGCGTATAGCCACCGAGTAGGTTCGCTCTCCCGATTCAACCGGCCACAAGCCACTCCACACCTGATCTGCCGCAGCGCTGTCGCCATGAGTGCCGTCATCAAAAAGCGGCAGTGAGTCCTCCACGGATTTGTCCAGGCTGGTGATGCGTGCTGAAACTTCGATGGCCCGGCCAGAGGGATTCGGAACGTGCGCAGCGACGATCACAGTGTCAAGACCCGGCTCAGCATAAGTGTGGTCTACGGTGATTCGGCTTGGGCGGATGACTCCTTCCCACATCACCGAGTCGAGAAAAGCCACAGAGAGGCTAAAGCGCTCAAGCAGTTGATCCGCATGGCCGCCGTCATCCGTATCGAAGCGAAAACCCAGGCCGAGCTGGCTCAGTGAATCCGCAAAGGCTTGCATCGTCAAGAGAAAATCATTTTGTTTACCACTAGCCAGATAGATCGCCAAATCACGCCGGCCACTGGCGACGAATTGAGCCGCCAGCCTGGACGGATCGTGCAATCTCCACTTTGCCCAGGTCGAGTCGACAAGATTTCCTGCATAGTCAACAGGGAAATCGACATAATATGGCGGATTATTGAGATTCGGTGAAAAGCTGTAAGCCCGGTTGAAAATGGCTTCAATGCACTCGCCCTGATCAGGACTTGTAAAAGCTTCATTGCTATCTTTTTCCGCCAGCGCGCAGGGAAGAAGGTCGTACAAAAGGTCATAGGTAAAGTCCAGAAAGCCGGAGTGAGCCGCAACGCTGGCAAAAAGGGCCGGATATTTTAGCGCTAACATCATGCATCCATACCCTCCGACCGAATGCCCCATGATCGCGCGCTTGTCCCGCTGCGCAAGCGTGTGATAGCTGGCATCGATGTAGCCCACGAGGTCGCGGACGATAAAGTCCTCCAGATTTCCATGCAGCGGATCATTAATATAGGCCCCAACAAAGGCCGGCCCGCCGCTGGCATCGGGTTTGACGATGATAAGCGGATCGATTGCCTGCGAGCTGATAAGCAGATCGGCCGCCTGAATGATCTCGACATAGCCGTCCTGATTACCGCCGGCACCGTGAAGAAAATAGATCACGGGATAGCGCGTTGTACTATCGCTGGCGTCATAGCCCGGCGGCAGGTAGACGTCGACGTTGCGATCCTGGTTCATCGCAGTGCTGAAGAAAGAATCGTCGATGATCTGACCCTGGCCGAACACAATAACAGACCCGCCGAAAAGAGCAACAATCAAGCTGAAAAACATACGGCTCTTTCTTTTACATGAACGTTTAAATTTGCCCATAAAAAATTCCTTTGTTGGTACAGGATACCGATGCCTGTTGCAGCAAAACCATCTTGCGCATCTGGCTAATCGATCCGACCTCTATCCGGTAGTAATTCATTATTCTGTCTCTCCGAAAATATTCCTTCATGAATCATCTGTTCATATTTTTCATCATAGAAGTGCCGGATGGCATTGGCGGCGGCATCATCTTCATCATATCGGCAAAATCGATAAATCCGCGATGTTCCACTATTTTGTCTCCGGAAAATCGCAATATGTCCACACTGGAAATAGTCTGTTTCTGATTCGCCGGCATTCCCATAAATGGCTCTGAGCCTGTGCCAACAGATGTGGCATGGACAAATACGGTATCACCGGCCACAGCTATGGAATGAATTGTGGTTTTCATATCGGGGAAAATTCTGTGGTAATATCGGAACATATCTTTAACCCCTTCCAGGCCGGTTTTGGTTGTTACGGAGGGATCCAACTGGTTGTCAGCGACATCGCTCGCAATTAAAGCATCAAGCTCATCGACATTGCCGCTGTCAAATATCTTGAAAACCTTGACCGCTGTTGCTTTGTAATGATCCTCCATTTCATTAGCTGGTCTGCTTTCGCAGGCAGCAAAACATACAATGAGAGGAAAAAGCAGGTAGAAAAAGTTTTTATACATAGCTCTAGTCCTTTTAGTTATGACGGATTTGTTGTAACCAAGCATTGAATCCTTCAATATGCCTCAGGATGCTGTCATTGCGAGGCGTTTTTTGCCGAAGCAATCTCCTGAAACGTAAGGGGATTGCCCCGTTTGTTATTAACCTGCGGGGCTCCAACAAAGCAAATCGAACAGGAAATAATTCATTTCCTCCGCTCGCAATAACAGTTTCTTTTAATATTATCAAAAATCTGTTGTTCACAATTTTTTAAATGCAAAATAGCCAAAGGATAATGCCAGGAATACATGCAAACTGAAAACACGCTTAACTTCATCTCATCAGCACTATCTTTTTGATCTCGCTAAAATCCTTCGCCCTCTTATGTTCTATTTAGCATATTTCTTGAAGAATTCGCCGAGTTTCTCCAACTCTAAAACAGGATAGACCTCTACGTTCGTATGATCGAGAACGACCGGCGACAACAGGTCCAATAATTCCTCACCGCTGTTGACGTTGAAAAGCAGGAACGCGCCTCTGCCGCCTGCCAGGCCCCAGCCGGACAGCAGCTTACCCGACTCCTTCATCTTTGCCACGTGCTTTCCGAAAGAATTTCTCAGGTTGCGGACATCTTCTTCCTTGTATATGGAAGGCAGCACGGAAATTTTGGCCATTAATAACATTTTTTTCTCCTTCTCTTAAATTATTCTGATAACTCTTATGTACCCATTCCATCCATTCGTGAGTTATGCAGGTTAGTCCTTTGCCATGGCTTTATCATTCCTGCACGGTTCTGCTACAGATCGGGACGAGCTGCACCCCAAAATGCGTGCCAAAGAAAAGCAGCGTTGGGGACGGCTTAATAAGCTCCTGTATTTCTAAAAGCTTAAAAAAACTGCTGGTGAAAAGCGAAGTTCGATTTTTCGAGGGTCGCTGTTAAAATGTTTTACGGTTGGAAGAGAAGTCATTGAGTAAAGGAGGGAAAGGGCATTTTGGCTGTCAATTCATTTGACAACATCCCCGTCAAACATCTTTACATTTGACGTTTTATTGGGAGTCCGAGTCCAAGTCGGGCTCCCAATATTCGTTCGCCTGGTACTATAACGAAAGTTTTCATGTCATTCTGTAAGAATCTTTGTTATGTGGTGAAGGGACTCGGTCACTTTAACCACATACCGAGAAAGGCGGTTCTTATCCCGCATCTTTGGCCAGCTTGTGGATATTATCCCTTCCAGACAAAGATACCAACGGAATGACACTCTTTTTTTTTCTTAAATGGACTTGATGGCCCGTTATTCGACCTGTAACTTTCGTTGTCGTCCTTGAATTAACCTTGCTTTTTCTCTGCCTTGAGCAGATCGAGCCGTTCTCTCGCCTTCTCACGCAAAGGGATGAATTCGGCGTCACAATTTTGCCATAGGCCAATAGCGTGCTGGTAGGAAGAAATCGCTTCCGTCCTTTTCCCCATGCGCTCATAGATTTCTCCCAGCCGCAACTGGGCCGGGGCAAGGTAAATCAGGTCATAAACCGAATAGTCGGAAAATGAATTATAAAGAGGAACCGCTTCGTCCAGGCGGTTCAGGGCAAGCAGAAGCTTGGCTCTCTGAAAGCGACGGTAAGCCCCAGAGAAAAATGGAGAGACAATCGTTAAACCATACCAGGCATACGGTGGCCGAACGTCGTATTCGGTTAATGCCTCCTCCAATCGGCCATCCGAAAGTGCAATCTCGGCTTTGATGTCAGCAATAAAATCGGCAACAAGATCGCTGTTTCCATCCATGCCAGCAACGTCGTTTAATCGCCCGATTTCTTCCTTTGCCGAGCCGTAATCTCCTAACCTGGCATCCAGCATGCCCAACAAATAACTCCTGATGTGCGGATGAAGATCGTTGTGGGCCGTGAAAAAGATGCTTTGGGCCAGAGAGGGCTGTGGCGATGGCAATTCCAATCCGGAAAGACTTTCACGCAAAAAACTCAGCCTGGCTTTTTCCCGCTGTAATGGCGGAAAGATTTCAAGATACGCGGCGTATTCGCTAGCGGCCATTTCATCTGTTTGCCCTGCGAGAGCCAATTGCTCTCTTGCCCGGTTCATCTGTCCCCGGGCGAGATATAAATGGGCCAGCATGACACGGCCCAGCACTTGCGCTTCGGCGGATCGCTCGGGGTAAAGCAGAAGCTTTAATATGTCGGCGGCCTGCCAAAAGTCTTTGGTAAAAACAGCCACTGTCCATGCCGCCAATGTCACGACATAATCATTTTCACTTTTTAATAAAGCCAGCACCTTGTTCTTCTCATTCTCATCTCTAAACGCAAAGGCATTGAGCGCGAGCATTTCCGGCTCTCGCTCGCCCAGCGGCTGAATGGATTGGATTTGTTGGACCAGATTGGACATTTCCTCCGACCGCTCCTCGACAGAGGCTATGCGCGCCAGATGCCATAAGGAGGGCACGTGCTTCGGCTCTAGTTGCAGCACCCTTTCGAAGGATTTTCTGGAAAAAGAAATCGACCGCCCGGCAAGCGGCCCATAGTGAAAAAGCACTTCTCCCAACTGAAACCAGGCATCGACGTTTTCCGGGTTTGCACCAATAACCGAGCGATACAGCCGCTCAGCCCGGTCCGCTTCTCCGTCTTGCCAGGCCCGCAAGGCTTCCAGCAAAGCGCGGTCGGACTCCGTCAGGCGGCCACTGTGAAGCACAGCCTGTTCAGCGGCCTGATGAGCCAAATCCGGGCGTGTAAGCCAGTCCGCCGTCAAGCTTGTACGATAATAGGCCAGCGCAAAGGTCGAATCGTAGCGGATCGCCTGCTGAAAGGCCTCCAGTGCGCGCTGGTACTCACCCGCCTGAAAACGGTTCTCGCCGATCAGGAATGATTTCAGCGCAGGCAGCGAATGGGTCGTTATGGCGGCGACTTTACTGAGCCGGTCGTTGGGAAAACTTGACACATTCGTGAGCAAGTCGGCTGCGAGTTTGTCAATATTGCCAAACAACTCTTCATTCGAGCAGTTGAATTCGCTTCGGGCAACGGGAGATCCCACGGCTCGTGTATCATACAACTCGGCTTCGACGGCAAGCTGTCCCCCAACAGAAAAGACCGATCCCAGGATAAAATGCCGCGCGCCAAAACGCTCTGCAATTTCTTGCCCATCCGTGGGAAGAGCAGTATTCATCCTTTTATGGGCGATCATGCTATTGATGGCATGAAGGTCAATACAGCGCAATTCTCCCGCGCCGTCCAGCTTCGAGCCCAATAGTCGCGCGATACCATTTGCAAGATAGGCGTCTTCCGGCGAGCCTTGCATCGAGAATGGCAGGACGGCGACCGCGATCACACCGGCATCGGCCTTGTTCGACACTTTGCCGAAATCGAAAAGCTCATGCCGTTGCGCCAGAAAAGCCGCAAAGATCAGAAGAATGAGTACAATCATAAAACCCATCACGGTCCTGCGGCGTTTTTTCCGAAAGGCTTTTTCTTTCCTTTTGCCTTCAATAGCTGCCGGCCGGCGATTGGAGAAATCGACCTCGTGAGATCGCAGGACACTGAGAATTTCTCCGCTGCTTTGAAACCGATTATCGGGTTGTTTTTGCAGACACTTTGTGGCAAGCCCTTCCAGCCAGTCCGGAACATCGCTGCGATTCTGTACGAGCAGTGATGGCTCTTCGTTCATGATGGCGTACAGAACAGACATGTCCTGCTCGCCGGTGAATGGCAGCCGTCCGGTTATCAATTCGTACAGGATGACCCCGAATGCAAATATGTCCGTCCGGTGATCGGCGGATTTTCCGATTATCTGCTCGGGAGCCATATAATGCGGGGTGCCGAAGCGATCGGTGCTTTTGGTGAGATCGATGCCCTCGGGTGATTTGGCCAAACCAAAATCCAGGATCTTTATGTGGCCGTTTTTTGTCACCATGATATTGGACGATTTCAAATCGCGGTGAATGATCCCCTTTTCATGGGCGGCGTGCAATCCGTCGAGGATTTGCTGCGCGTAATCGAGGACTTGCGCAAATGATAATTGCCCACCCCCGAGGCCGCCGATGATTTCTCTCAACTCCCGCCCTTCAATGTATTCCATCACGATAAACAGCTTGTCGCCAGCCTGTTCGATAGCGTGAATCGTGCCAATATTCGGGTGGTTCAGTGCGGCGGCCGCTTTCGCCTCCGTCCTGAATCTTTCACGCTTGTCAGAGCTCGACGCGATTTGAGGCGGCAGAAATTTGATGGCGACAATACGGTCGAGGCTGGTGTCTTTAGCTTTGAAAACGACGCCCATTCCCCCTTCGCCTATCTTGTCGATTATTCTATAGTGAAGGATTGTCTTGCCGCTTACTTCTGTGGCTGCTATTTCCCACAATTTGATAATCTCACTTTAAAGCATATTTTTTGATCTTGCTAATCAAAGTTTGCCGGGTAATGCCAAGCCGGTCGGCGGAGCTTGTGCGATTTCCCGAACAGTGGCGGAGCGCATCGGAAATCATGTACCGTTCGAGTGCTTCCATCGCCTGGGGCAGATTAGCGTGATTGTCGGGCAGCAACAGAGAGCCATTATGAAAAAGTGTCAGATTCTCGGGAAGAAGCTCCACAGATATGTTTTCGTCCGAGGCATCAGCCAGCGCAACAGCTCTTTCGATAACATTTTCCAGCTCGCGGATATTGCCGGGCCAGTCATACTTTTCCAGGATACGCATGACCTTCGGCGAAAAACCACGACAATTCTTTTTGGTCTTTATAGCAAATTTTGTCAGAAAATGGCTGGCCAGCAAGGGGATGTCTTCCATCCGCTCACGCAGCGGCGGCAGATGCAGGTTTAATACATTCAAACGATAATACAAATCCTCGCGGAATTCGCCCGCCTTCACCTTTTCATAAAGCCGGCCACTGGTGGCGGCAATGATGCGAACGTCCACTTTGCGAACCTGCTCGGAACCCACCGGCTTGATTTCACCTTCCTGGACGGCCCGCAGAAGCTTTGCCTGAAAAACCGGGTTGGTGTTGCCGATCTCATCGAGGAACAAAGTGCCGCCATCAGCACATTCGAAAAGACCTTTCTTGTCCGCAATTGCGCCGGTAAAGGCGCCTTTGACGTGCCCAAAAAACTCACTTTCCAGCAATGTTTCCGGCAGGGCGCCGCAATCGACCGCGATAAAGCTCTTCTCCTTGCGCGGCCCGTTATAGTGGATGATCCGCGCCAGCAATTCTTTCCCGGTTCCGCTTTCGCCTTCGAGCAGCACGCGCGCCTCGCCGGGAATGACCCGCTGCAATAAGGCGTAAAGCTGCTGCATTTTAGGACTGTTGCCGACCAGGCCGTGATAGTCATAACGCCGTTCTATCTCCATACGCAGTTGCTGGTTTTCCCGGAACACGTGGCGGTAATTTCGCGCATTTTCCAACAACTGCGCACATTGAGTGGAGACTATTTTCATCAGCTCCAGCTCGTTTTGGCTGAAAGACTCGCTTCTCGTTAGAATGAGGATTCCGATGATCTCCTCTCGGACGAACATCGGCACGGCCAGCACAGCGCGAACATCGCTGAACCAGGTTCTGGCCTGGACAAAACGGGAATCTTGTGCAAAATGGTCTAGCAGCAAGGGAGTTCTGTTCTTTAAAACCCAACCGCCTATGAGATCGCTGAAAGCGGAATCGAGCGAATGTTGTGAGTGCTCTGCTGTCTTGAACAGGGTTTGCATCGGACGGTTTTTCTCATCGCTGAGCGAAAGAACGGCTCCCTTTTCCGCCCCGGCCATCTGCATCGCCTCGTGCAATATCGTTTGCAGCATCATGTCAAAGTCCATCGAGGAGATCACCATCTGCGCCAGGCGGTTTAACGCTTGCAGTTGTTGTGAAGTTATTTGAAGTCGAGAGTCAGTCGTCTTGGGCATGGGACAAAATTATTTGTGTTCACAACCTTAGCAGGTTGCGAAAATTGACTTCCTCCGTAAACCTTATCACCTTATTCAATATGAATTCAATAGGCCAGCCTATGCAACCGTTGCACAAGAATAAGGTAATAAGGTAAGGAGAAGCGGTGTTGTTCTTTGGCTACTAAGGTTTCTAATTTTATACCTAAAATTCTAAGAGGGAAAATCATTGCTTTTTGTTGCCCACGAAATACGCGAAAAAACAAGAGAACAAAAGAGGGTTGTGACCTTTCGTGTGTTTAGGGGGCTTTGGTAAAGAATCAATGTTCAGCACTCGATTTAGAAATCCAGGTTATAAAACAAGTTCGCTGTTATCAAAAGTGAGTTTAAAAAAAACCATTTTGTACAAGCCTGATCTCAAACAAGATTCATAATTGACTAAACTGGTTAACACGATATTCATTCATCCTATTTCATGTCCCGGCTCGCACGTCCATTAAAAAGCAGCAGGGATACACCTGACCAGAAACGGCAGGGAATTTTTTCGCAATAATTTGGTTAAAATAATTCCCCGGCATATAAAAAACTGATGACTATTTTGTATGCCGGTGTCGGTTTTAAGCAAGTAAGGGCGAAGCATTCGTTACATGATTCATGGTGAGAAAGAGAATCTCTCAGGAGAATGCTTCGCCCCTACAGCCATAATTTTAGAATTAATCAAGTTGGAGATATGACCAAAAAACTCATTCTTGTATTTCTGGCACTTTTCCTTAGCCAGGCGGTTGCACAAAATCCGCAGGCCAATCCCGACAGCGCCCTTGTCAATATTCTGGAGCAGTTGGCTGGAAAGCCACTCGGTTTGCAGGACGCGGTCAAGCAGGCGAAGCAGAACGCGACCTCGGTCCGGGCGGCAGAGGCCGCTTATCTTGCGGCTCGCGGCGCCGTTCGCCGGGAAGCGGGGTTGTTTGACCCGGAATTGTTCTTTGCCCTGGAATATTTTGACCAGGAACAGCCGACGGCTTCGTTTTTTGCCGGCGCCCCGATCCTGACGACCACCCAAACGGCAGGTAGCGCCGGCTTGCGCATGCAGTTGCCAACAGGAACCAGCCTCGAGGCATCGCTGAATACGGTTCGCCTGAAGACAAACTCTGCCTTTGCGTTCCTGAATCCCCAGTATACCACATTCGGCAGCCTGAGCCTGCGCCAGCCGCTGCTGGGGGGATTCCACGTTTCTGCGCGTAAAGAGCTCGCCAGGGCTGAACAGGCGATGAAGGCGGCCAAAGCCCGTTACGACCAGGAAGTCCTGGCCATTCGTACCCAGGTGGAAAACAGCTACTGGGATCTTTATGCGGCTGAGCGCGATTACGCAGTGCAGCAGTTGACCCGCGACCAGGCCGATGCTTTTTTGCACGAGACCGAATCGCGCGCCAGGGCCGGACTCATCGGCCCGAACCAGGTGGCCAATGCGAGAACATTTCTGGCAGAGCAGGAGATCCTGCTGCTCGACCGTGACGAACAACTGGATCGGCTCTCGGATCAACTGGCTTCGCTGATCGGCTCGAGGCCGGAATCAGGACAGCGGCACTTTATCACAACGGACGACCCTCCCGGCGAATTTCTTTTGGTGGATGTTGATGAGCTGCTAGGCAAGGCCATCCGCAATAACCTCGATCTGCATGCAGCGAAAGCGGACGTCGAGGCTGTGCGCGCATTGTCGAAAGCCGCATTTTGGCAAGCCATGCCTCGCGTCGACCTGGTCGGCTCGCTTGGCGGAAATGGGCTTTCGGGTATGCCGCAGGACGTGATCTTTGGCGGCGACACCCTGCGCAGCACGGTCAGCGGTGAATTAAATGATGCCTTGTCTCAATCTCTCAAGCGCGACTATCCGTCCTGGAGTGTGGGCGTAGAAGTCAGCGTCCCGCTTGGATTGCGCAGCGGCTTGGGAGAAAAAAGTCGATTGAACGCTGAGGTCGTCATTGCCGAGCAACGCTATATTCAGGTAACACGGCTGCTGGAAGAGCTGGTGCGGGCCAGTTACCGTGAATTGTTTCATGGCCAGCGCCGGTTACAAGCAGCGCGGGAAGGCGTGGAGGCCGCCCAGGAACAGGTGCGCATCGGCCTGATCGAGTTCCAGAACGGGCGCTCCACGGCGTTTGAGCTGGTGCGGCTGGGGGCTGATCTCGCCGTGGCCCAGCAAAGGTATACCCAGGCGCTGGTGCGAACCGCCAAAGCCGCCGCTTCGTTACGACAATTGACTTCCGGCGAGTACGACGGGTCGGCGGCGGTTGAAAATGTTCATTAGCGAGGAATTTTCCGGATGCCGGATTCCAGATACCAGATACCGGGCATCTGCTATCCGGCATCTGGCATCTGGCATCTGGCTTCCGGTATCCGGCATCTGGTATCCGAAAACTATAAAAGGTAAAAAACCATGTCAAAAATAATAAAGATTCTCAGCGCATTCATCCTCTTCCTGGCTTACACATCTCTTCCGGTGATAGTCGCGCTATTATCCGGCTGCGGCGGGCAGAAGGCTGGCGCAAGCGGATTCTCCATGCCGCCCATGCCGGCCGAGGTGAGCCCGGTAACGGTTCAAACTGTTGCCGATAAATTCGAAGCCGTGGGCACCATCGAGGCGATTGAATCCATTACGGTCGTCAGCGAGATCGATGCAACGGTCAAAGCTCTGCCGT
>METF01000102.1:4717-13537 GCA_001771235.1 Candidatus Zhuqueibacterota bacterium RBG_16_48_16 | reverse complement strand
TAAAAATTCCTTTTTCATAAATTGCACAGACAAACGTTCTCGCTAGTCCATCAAGGTGCGGACGGGCCTTTGTATGGCAGTTAAAAAAGAAATTAGGTATCTATTCAGCCACCAAGCCGCAAAGTCACTAAGGAACACAAAAAATCTTTGTGAACCTTTGTGTCTTAGAGTTTTCGTGGCAGAAAAATTATGACACCTGAATAGTTGCGAAATTAACAACGAATGGTTGTTCTTCCCAAGTTGAATTGTCAGACAGGAAAACTATATCCCCATAAACCTACGGAGGAATCCATAATGCCAACAACAAAAAAATATCAGCTCCTGGTTCTTTGCGTGTTGCTGCTGAACGCATCCATCCTGGCGCAGCCGACACAGAATCCGCAAACGTTCTGTAACCCGCTGAATCTGAATTACAGGTTCATGGTCGATGCCATAGATGCCCGTGAGGCGGCTGATGCCGTCATTGTCTTGTTCAAGGACGATTATTACCTGTTTGCTTCACGGTCAGGCGGCTACTGGACCTCAACGGATCTACGCACCTGGAACCTTATCGTCCCGACCGGAATAGACATCGAAAGCTATGCTCCGGCCGTGCTGGCGATGAGAGATTCTCTGTTTTATGTCCCATCTGCTTCAGGCCAAATCTATGCAACAGGCGATCCGAAATCAGGCGTGTGGCAGAGAAGGGCACAATTTAGCGGCTATGGCGATCCGGCGTTCTTCCTCGATGATGACGGTCGGTTGTACATGTACTATGGTCTCTCCAATAACGCTCCGACCAGTGTGGTCGAGCTCGATCCGATGACCTTTCAGGAAAAAAGCGCTCGGACGAACGTGGTTTTCGCACAAGCATCAATCCACGGCTGGGAGAGACGAGGCGATGACAACCTGTTGGACGAGCAACCCTGGATCGAAGGCTGCTGGATGATCAAAGAGAATGGCAAATACTATCTGCATTATGCGGCTCCGGGCACGGAATTTAAAACTTATGCCGATGGCATCTATGCCGCCGATGCGCCGATGGGCCCTTTTCAATATGCCGATTACAGTCCCTTTGCCTTCAAGCCGACCGGGTTTATGGCAGGCGCAGGCCACGGTAACACTTTTAAGGATAAGGAGGGACGCTACTGGCATATCGGCACGATGACCATTTCGGTCCGGCATATATTTGAACGGCGTCTCGGTCTTTGGCCGGTGGGATTCGATCAGGACGGCCACATTCGCTGCAACACCGCTTTTGGCGACTATCCCCAGTATCTGCCGGGTGTGAAAGCCAATCCCGTTGACGACAATTTTGCCGGCATGATGCTGCTGTCCCATAAAAAATATGTCATGGCTTCCTCTTCAGTGCAGGATCATGGGACTGCCAAGGCCGTTGACGAAGATGCCCGGACGTATTGGGCGGCTCAAACCGGCGGTGCCGACGAATGGCTGATGATTGATTTGGGTCGAACATGCAGCGTTCAGGCCATTCAGATCAATTTTGGCGAGCATAATACCAATCCTGCTCTTGTGCGTGGCCGAGACAATGTGTTGTACGAGCAATATACCATCGAAAAATCCATGGACGGATTGAGCTGGGAGACGCTGGTTGATAAGCGTCAGAACATGCAGGATGTTCCACATGACTATGTCGAGCTGGCTCAACCGGCCGCAGCCCGATACATAAAACTTTCGAATGTATTTACCCCGGGCGAAGGAAATTTCGCTGTTCGCGATCTCAGGATATTCGGCAATTCGGAGCAGGCTGGATTCGCGCCGGTCAGTGATTTTACCATTCAAAGGGATGCTGCCGATGGCCGCGATGCCATCATCCGCTGGTCGCCGGTGCAAAATGCCGACGGTTACATCATACGCTACGGGGTCGCCCCGGATAAATTGTACAACAATTACATGGTCTACGATGCCGACAGTGTTGCCATTCACAGCTTGAACCACGGTGTCGAGTATTATTTCGAGGTCGAGGCTTTCGACAGCGGCACGGACTATTACCGCCCTACCGGTGAATTCAACTCTTACGGTTCCGGGAATTTTAATGATCTCAATACCTGGGCGCGGAACGACGGTACCGAATGGGTTCATCCGGCGCCGAATGTCCCCACCCCGGCGGACGGGCCAATAACGATTCTCGACGGGCACACCGTGACCCTCAGCGCGAACGACTCGGCCGATCAGTTGACCGTTGCCGCCGGCGGAACGTTGGTCATTCCCAGGGGCATTACATTTACGGTCAACGACGGTATTGGCACGGACTTGATGGTCGAGGGCACGGTGAAGAATTACGGAACTATTACCAGTGCCGCTCAGGCGACCCTGAGTTTTGTCGGCAGCGGAGTTTATGAACATGCGCAAAACGGCGGCACAATTCCAACGGCCTTTTGGCGACCCAGCTCCACCTGCCTCATCGATAGCGTCAAGACGACCGCCCCGGCAAACGGAAATCAGAATTTTTACAATGTGCTGTGGAATTGTCCGGACCAGACAGGCAACTTTAATATGAATTGGAATGGAAACACGATCGGTGGCAATATCACGATTCAAAGCACCGGCGCAGGCAGGTGGCAAATGTGCGCGCCATCCGCCGGCACGGCAGCGACTGTGACCATCAACGGCGATATTATTCAAACAAGCGGCCAGTTTACCTCAAATGGTACCAGCAATGCCAACACCACAATCACCATCAACCACAATGGCAACATCGATGTCACCGGGGGAAATTTTTCGGTCAGCCGCGGTTCGCAGGGAGGCAGCGGCACGACCGTATGGAACCTTTACGGCAATGTCTCGCTGGCAAATGCCACCTCGCAAAATTCCAACAGTGCAGGTGCCAGGTTTGTTTTTGCCAACAAAGGCGGCTCACAGACACTCACCTTTGAAGGAGTGACCTTCGGCGGCGGCGGATTCCCGGTGGAGGTCGACAGCGGCGCAACCCTGGACATGGGGACGACTGTTTTGCAGGGCAACGGCAGCCTTACCTTGAAAACAGGCGCCACGCTCCTGACCGGCCATGCGAATGGTCTCGATGCGTCCATCGCCAACACCGGCACAAGGACCTTTGAAGAAGGCGTAAGCTATGGCTTCAACGGCTCTGCGGCACAGGTGACCGGAACTCTTTTGCCCGCTACCATCCATAATTTGATCATCGATAACAATGCGGGCGTCACACTGTCGAAATCTGTGGCTGTCGATGGCGCCGTGAACATGGTCAGCGGCGCTTTGGCTTTGGGGGGCAATGGACTGTCTTATGGCCCAAACGCCTCGCTCATATATTCAGGCTCCTCTGCCCAGACAACCACCGACGTGGAATTTCCGGCCTCCGCCGGGCCAAAGAACCTGGTCATTGCCAACACGAGAGGAGTGACACTCCACGCTTCGCGCGCCATCGAGAATCTTGATTTCTCCGGCAAATTAAGACTTGAGGCCAATACTTTGACGGCGAATTCCACCTCGGAAGGCAGCTTGTCGGCGTTCGTTGTCACCAGCGAAGAGGGTGGAGAGCTAAAGATGACGTCGGTTGGAGCATCGCCGGTACTTTTTCCAGTCGGCACGACCGGCTACTCCCCTGTGTGGATCACAAATTCCGGAGTCGTGGACACTCTGGGGGTGAATGTGGTAAGAGACAATGATGCGGCGGCGTTCGGAGGACGGGTGCGGACAAAATGGACGATCAGCGAAAATAACGCGGGCGGCGGCGATTACACGCTCCGATTCGGCTGGGCGAGCGCATTGGAAGATGCGGCATTCAGGACCGACCGGGCGAACAATGCCATAATTTTTAACCTGTCGGACACCACCGAGGCGGGAACGGGCAGCTATACCTCGCAATTCGTAGAACAACCCTATAGCGTTTCACGGGCAGGCATCACCAGGCTCGGTCCGATTGCCGTCGGCAGGTTCAAAGACGTGACGGGAGTAAGCACGTCTCCGGAGAGTGGGCCGCAAGAATTTGTGCTGCGGCAGAATTATCCGAATCCGTTTAATGCCACTACGACGATTGAATTCACTCTTGCTCAAGCCTCCAAAGTAAAAGTTGTCGTTTACGATGTGCTCGGCAAAGAGATTACCACTTTGCTAAATGGCAGGCTGGACGCCGGTACGCACACTGTGCAATGGGAGGCGAATAGTCATGCTTCAGGCATTTATATCTATAAGATAATTACGAAAAACTCGGTTCAGGCGAGAAAGATGGTGCTGGTCAAGTAAGATTTTGCGACTGGATGAGAAGGTGAAGCGGCATAACGGCAGGTTTTCATGGGACGGCGCCTGGTGCTCTGAATTTCTTTAAATAGATTTCCCAATCAGGAGCGATCAGGGATTGACCGACTATTCCTGAATGGAAAATCATGGGACACTATTGTTTTTCATTTCCATTTACAAGCCTTCTCTCTCATACCGTCTTTTGATGTTATCATGGTAAAATGAATCAGTAAACCGATGCTCATTTTTTCCTCTGCGAATTCAGCGGCCACTGTGGCTAAATTGAAGTGCGCATTTCCCGGATGACCCCTACGGTTGTTGTCTGTGTAAGCACATTTTTGAATTTCGCTTTGTCATCGTGCATTTAATATTCGATCTTTGCATTAAAAATAGTTTGTCTTAAATCGCACGAGCAATTTAAACACCCTGTGATCGGTTACGCAAAATAGATATTCTTGCTATACGTTTTCAGTAGGGCCGAAGCATTTTTTGCATGAGTCGTAGAAAGAGAATCTCTAAAGAGAATGCCTCGCTGCTATAGCTTTTTCTCCCACCTTTTTTATTCTTCTTGATTTAGAATTTAATTTTATTATTTTACGGCTGTACATCTCAATATATGGTAGATATGTCTGGCAAATGATCAACATATAGGCAACATTTTGGCAGGAGTTAGAAATGGAGCCTATCTCATGCAAAATATTCTAGCTTTAGTTATCGCCTTTTCAAGGGGGGAAGCCTTAGGCGTGTTGACTCACTATCGACCGCTCTCGACCTTACCTTTTGGCGGCCTCTACCGCTTTATAGATTTTGCCATGAGCAATCTTTCACGCTCAAACATCCATAACGTCGGTCTGCTGTTTCAGTACTGTTCTGATTCACTGATCAGGCACGTTAACACGGGTGAATCATGGAATATAGGGCGTGACGTCGGCAAATTTGCCATGTTGCCTCCCATGCAGACGCCTCAAAAAGCCAGGTGGTACGCAAGCACTTTTGATGCACTCTGCCAGAACCTGGAATTCATTCAAAATGAAGACCCTGATCTTGTTCTAATTCTTACGGGCGATCACATTTATCATATAGATTTCCAGCGGTTGATCGATTTTCATGTAAAGAACGACGCCGATGCGACACTGGTCCTTGCCAAGGTGCCGGCAAAAGATGCCTGTCGATTTTGCCTGGCAGAAATGGATGATGAGTGCGGTCAGCAGGGAGGCCGAATTACAAAATATGGCAATAATGGTCAACACGTCGCCTCGAATTGGGGTTCCATGGACATCTGGGTATTCAACCGGGAGACATTACTGAACCGGCTTGACGATTACATTGAAGAAGTACAAGGTTACAGTTTTGACAAGGATATATTTCCAAAGCTTGTTCACCACAGCCGACTTTATGGATACAAGCACAAAGGGTATTTTGGACACGCCAGATCAATAGACGAATATTGGTCGACCAATATGGAATTGTTGCGAAATTCCGGGCGCATTCACATCGAGGACTGGGGAATTCGGACGAATCTGCAAAATGAAAGCACCTGTGACAGACCTCCCACACTATTTGGCGCAGGTGCCAGGGTTTCTCATTCGCTTATTTACAATGGCTGCGAAATAAAGGGAAGCGTGGAAAGCTCGATTATTTTCCCGGGAGTCCGGGTAGCCGAGGGCGCCCGAGTGCGCAACTCCATTTTGATGTATGACAGCACGGTTGACGAGGATGCAACTCTTAACAAGGCAATTCTTGATGTAGAGGTCAATGTCGGATGTAATACACGCATTGGCCTCGATGGTGAGAACATACCAAATGAACACCTGCTCGACTCTCTGACATCAGGGATTACGGTCATCGGGCGAAATACATACATTCCGAAAGACATGAGAATTGGAAAAAATTGCATTATCTACCCAAATTTAGATGAAGGTGATTTTAACAAAAGATTTATCCATTCTGGGAGTGTTGTTTTGTGAATAAGACTATTGTCATGCTCCTGGCTGGTGGGATTGGCAGCAGGTTATATCCATTGGTGCAATTACGCGCCAAGCCTGCCGTGCCTTTCGGGGGCGTATATCGAATCATCGATTTTACCCTGAGCAATGTGATGCACTCCGGTTTTAACGATGTGGCCATACTCACTCAATATCGCCCGCTGTCGCTTATGCAGCATATTGGCACGGGATCGCCCTGGGGTTTTTTAGGGCGACCGGGCAGGGCGACCATCCTTCCGCCAAGAACAGGCAAGCAGAACTCGGATTGGTACCGCGGCACGGCGGTCGCTATTGCCCAGAATCTCGACTATGTCATGGAACGTGATCCTGAGCGAGTATTAATTCTCTCCGGCGACCATATCTATAGCACAGACTATCGTCCCCTGGTGGAATTTCATAAAGAACATAGTGCCGATGTGACGATAGCCGTGAAAAAAATTCCCTGGGAGGATACCCGGCATTACGGAGTTGTTTCTGTTAATTCGGACCTTCGCATCGTTTCATGGCAGGAAAAACCTCAACAGGCGATCAGTAATCTGGCGTCGATGGGCATCTATGTCTTTAATGCAGAACTGTTATACAAAATTCTCAAACACGATGGGATGATTGATTTTGGCCAGGATGTCATTCCCGGCATCATTCCCAAAGCAGACGTTTATGCCTATCCGTTTGACGACTACTGGGCTGATGTCGGCACATTGCTGTCCTATTGGAATGCCAATATGGATATTCTGAGAAAAGATTCGGGAATAGACCTGGAAAGCTGGGACATTCGCACCAACTATGAAGAGGACAGCAAGTCTGGCCACAGACCGCCTGCCTATATCGGTGCGAAAGCCGTCATAAGCAATTCCATTGTTTCACCTGGCTGCCGCGTGGAGGGGGAAGTTTATCATTCCATCTTGTCGCCGGGTGTGTGCGTTGAAAAAAATGCGAAAATTTCGGAAAGTGTCATTATGCACGATACCGTAATCGGAGCTGGCAGTTGTTTACATAAGGTCATATCCGATAAAAGCGTCGCGATTGGTGAGCGCTGCGACATTGGAGTTGGAGTAGCAAAGCCCCTGAATAAAAGGTATCCGGGGCGTGTTCATACAGGGTTGACGGTTATTGCCAAAGGTGTCAGGATTCCTTTCGGCTCTGTTATAGAGCAAAATGCCGTCATTCACAAGAGTATCAAGCTGTACAATATGCCAGTCAAACGAGTCTTACAAGATGGGTTTGAAGAGAGCAAACATTCCTACGATTTGGAAGATGAGACTCAAAAAGACATTGCAAGGCAACATATCCCGGTCAACTCATCGGAGGTGTCATGAGATCGATTCTTTTCACGATGTTATTTTCATGCTGTTTCTCCCTGTTTGCACAAGAGGAGAGCGAAAGGCCGGGTTATTTAAATCCACAGTTATCCGTAGAAGCGCGGGTGAACGACCTCGTCTCCCGCATGACTTTGGAAGAAAAGGTTTCGCAAATGCTCGATGCGGCCAAGGCCATACCGCGTTTGCAGGTTCCGCAATACAACTGGTGGAATGAATGCCTGCACGGCGTTGCCCGAGCCGGCACGGCTACGGTTTTCCCCCAGGCCATCGGGCTGGCGGCCACCTGGAATACGGATTTGATGTCTCAAATCGCCGATGTCATTTCTACCGAAGCGCGGGCAAAACATCACGACGCCGTCAGAAAGGGGGATTACAGCAGGTTCAGGGGACTGACGTTCTGGAGCCCGAACATCAACATCTTCCGCGATCCGCGCTGGGGACGCGGCCAGGAAACGTATGGGGAAGACCCCTATCTCACGGCGCGCATGGGAGTCGCATTCGTGAATGGCCTGCAGGGTGACGATCCGAAATATTTCAAAGTCATTGCCACACCGAAACATTATGCCGTCCACAGCGGTCCCGAGCCGGAGCGACATCATTTTGATGCCATGACCGATCTGAGAGATCTGTATGACACCTACCTGCCCGCTTTTGAAGCATGCGTCAAAGAAGCCGGCGCTTTCTCGGTGATGTGCGCTTACAATCGCTATATGGGCGATGCCTGCTGCGGCTCTTCAAGCTTGTTGAAAGAAATTTTACGGGACAAGTGGGGCTTTGCGGGATACATTGTCTCGGATTGTGGCGCCATCGACGATATTTTCAGGAACCACAAGATCGTCGAAACTGCCCCCGAGGCGGCTGCGCTTGCGGTGAAAACGGGGACGGATTTGGAATGCGGTCGGGTCTACGATCCGGCATTGCTCGAAGCGGTCAAACAGGGATTGATCACGGAAGAAGAAATCGATGTCTCGGTGAAACGGCTTTTCAGCGCCCGCTTCAAGCTGGGTATGTTCGATCCGCCGGAAATGGTGCCTTACGCCCGGATTCCGATCGAGGAAAATGACTCGGCGGAGCACCGGCAGCTCTCCGTCAAGGCGGCGCAAGAGTCCATCGTGCTGCTGAAAAATGCCGACAATCTCCTGCCGCTGAAAAGAGATTTGAAAAAAATAGCGGTCATCGGCCCGACGGCGGATTCCTATGAAATGCTGTTGGGAAATTACAATGGCACCCCATCGAAATACGTTACGCCGCTCCAGGGCATCAAAAACAAGGTTTCGCGGGAGACGGTCGTCGTTTACGACCAGGGCTGCAACCTGGTT
>METF01000102.1:2482-4703 GCA_001771235.1 Candidatus Zhuqueibacterota bacterium RBG_16_48_16 | reverse complement strand
ATGGTAAGCGCCGATGGCCAGCCTGGCTTGAAAGTAGATTATTTCAAAAATATAGACCTGGATGGCGAGCCGTTTTATACCAGGATCGATCCCCTGGGCTTTTCCAACTGGTTATGGGGGGCGCGTATCCCAAGTCTTGATTGGAGAATGGATTTTTCCATTCGCTGGAGCGGTACGATTACGGCCCCCGCTACGGGAGATTTCAATTTCACCGTTCGGGGTGATGATGGCTATCGCTTGTACATCGATGACAAAATTCTTGTCGAAGACTGGAGCGATCACGAAGCCACGACGAAAAGCAATGTTATCCATTTGGAAGAAGGAAAATCTTATCCAATGAGAGTGGAGTATTTTCAAAGCTCAGGCTGGCCGCTGCTCTCGGTTCAATGGCAAATGGTGGAGGTCGATTTTTTAAAAAATCCTGTTGACCTTGCCGCAAGTGCCGATGTGGTTATTTTTGTCGGGGGAATAACATCCCGGCTGGAAGGTGAGGAAATGCGGGTGGACTATGACGGCTTTCGAGGTGGCGACAGAACCCACCTCAAGCTGCCCAAAGTACAGGAAGATTTGCTGAAGGCCCTTCACGGAACCGGCACGCGCGTCGTGCTGGTGCTGACCAGCGGCAGCGCCCTGGCCGTTAACTGGGCAAATGAAAACATTCCCGCCATCGTGCAGCTCTGGTACCCCGGACAGGAAGGCGGGACAGCACTGGCCGATGTGCTCTTTGGCGATGCCAATCCCGGCGGCCGTCTGCCGGTTACCTTTTATAAATCTGTCGATCAATTGCCCCCGTTCGAAGACTATAACATGAAAGGCCGCACCTATCGCTATTTTTCCGGCGAGCCGTTGTACCCCTTTGGTTATGGCTTTAGCTACACCAAATTTGCCTACACAAATCTGCGCCTGCCGAAAAAAGTGCACGCCGGTGAGGATATCGACATTTCCGTGCAGGTGAAAAACACCGGAAAGGTCGCCGGCGACGAGGTCGTTCAGCTCTATGTAAAGGATATGGAAGCCTCCGTTCCTGTCCCGATCCGGGCGCTGCAGGGAATGAAGCGCATCCATCTTGAGCCGGGCGAAGAACAAAAGGTCGAGCTGACGCTTCACGCCAAACAGTTGACCGTGATCAAAGACGATGGCAGCCGTGTGGTTGAGCCGGGCATTTTTGAAATTGCCGTTGGCGGCGCACTGCCGGGCACCAATCCACCGACGACGCAAGTCGTCACGAAAGAGCTGCGAGTGGAGGGAAATCCCTATTTTATTGAATAGGGAGTGTAACCGACCACAGGAGCTCAAATTATTCATTCTTTGCAAAAAAGTCAGAATAATTCAAGTCAGAATGATTAAAGACAGGATAATTAAAGACAAGATCATTAAGAATGTTCTGATAGAATGACTTGACTGATGAAAACTCGGCTATTTTAAATAGTGCTTTGAGTGGGTGTAACTCAAGCCACTCCTGACTCAAGCCACTTCATTTCGATACTGCTTCACAAAAGATGTTGTTAGAATAAGATACCCGGATTACCCTTTGGTTGGTCACCAAGGAGCCCCCATGACTGAGCAAGATAAAGCTCGCGACTGGCTGCACAGACGTCCCGGCAGACGCCCGCGGCCTTATCCTCTGGCCACTATTGCCTACTATGGCCCGACCGACAAACGAGCCACAAAGGTCGTCGTCGGTATCCTGAAGATGCGCGACGATCTCACTTTTATGAAAAAATGGTTCTCTGAAGATCAGGACGCCCGCGAGAATACCGTCATCCGCGAGCAGATCGTAGAGTTTCTTAAAAAGCATCGTGTGGAAAACGTGGTTGTGGCGGATCGCATCATCGGCTGTCCCCATGAGGAGGGCATCGACTACCCGGACGGCGGCGTATGTCCGCAATGCCCCTTCTGGGAGGGGAAGGACAGGTGGTCGGGATTTAATGTCAATTGATTCCGGCGCAAAAAGATTCCTTACGACATGCCTTCCAATCGGGGCCTTTGCTAATTTATGATAATCGTATTCACCCGCGGTTCACCGAAGGTTGTTTACATAACCTTCGGTGGTTTCTCGATTAGGAAATATTTTCAACCGGATCAATGTTTGTGTCTTCGAATGTTTTACGGTAGAGAACAGAGATTATGAAAAAAACAGCGATACACATACTTTTATCCGTCACCGTTTTGTTTTTGACAATTCTTGTCACCGTTCCATCCATACACAACCACGCGCCGG
>METF01000102.1:2261-2444 GCA_001771235.1 Candidatus Zhuqueibacterota bacterium RBG_16_48_16 | reverse complement strand
CTCGCCAGCATGTCGGGTGCACTGGCTGCGCTGGTCTTGTTGCTGATTTTTGCCCTCATATATCTTTCTATTCTACTCCTCTCCGATCAAGCTAACCCTCAATCACTTTTCCCCTTTTCTGTTGAAAACAGGGCACCTCCTGTTCTGTAATTTTCACCTTTTGAAAACAGGCAAAACCTGTCT
>METF01000102.1:1782-2024 GCA_001771235.1 Candidatus Zhuqueibacterota bacterium RBG_16_48_16 | reverse complement strand
TTTCAAAAATTCAGAACAGGAGCGGTATTTTTCTATGTGCTCTGGGCGACGATTTTAATTTCGGACGGTACGGCGCAAACGACAAATCCCGATATCAGTCTCATCACCGATTTTCGAACGTTTACCCACAACGATACGGCGATGCCCGCGGAAAAGGGCAATGCAAATCTCGATCTGCACGAGATAGAGCTGGCTATCCAGGGCTATCTGAATCCCTATTCCCGGGCGGATATTTTTATCGC
>METF01000102.1:1597-1743 GCA_001771235.1 Candidatus Zhuqueibacterota bacterium RBG_16_48_16 | reverse complement strand
ACGCGGACTGCCGCTGGGCCTTAATGTCAAAGTGGGCAAATACCTGGTCGATTTTGGCAAGCTGAATACCCTGCACCCGCATGCCTATTACTTTGTCGAAAGGCCTCTTTTACAGACTGTGTTTTTTGGCGAGGACGGCTTTAATG
>METF01000102.1:0-1511 GCA_001771235.1 Candidatus Zhuqueibacterota bacterium RBG_16_48_16 | reverse complement strand
TCGACCCAGCACCATCATGGTGAAGAAACAACTCACGAGACGGCAGAAGAAGAAAATCTAAAACAGCCGCCGGGATATTCCGGGCGGATTTCCGCCCATGCACAGGTTTCCGACTATGCCAACCTGGAATTCGGATTGAGCGGCGCAACCGGCATCTATGACCTTCATGAAAAGCTGCGGCTTTATTATGGCGGCGTCGATGTCAAGTACAAATGGGTGCCGAGCCGCTACACCTCGCTGACGCTGCAGGGCGAAGCTTTGGTGAGCCATCGCAAGATCGAAGCCGCTGGAGATGTCGATAACGGGAAAACGTTGCGGAATGTGACCACATCCGGATTCTTCAGCTACGCTAACCTGCAGTTCCGTCGGCGCTGGAACGCGGGTGTGATGGGCGATTGGACGCAATCGCCGGACAGCAGGGACGAGAAATACCGGGCGGTTTCGTTCTTTGGCGGTTTCGCCCCAATGGAAGAAACAAGCGTCATTCGGCTGCTGCTCAGGCGTGAAAAACATCCCGATGAAAAGGCCTTCAACGTCGCCCTTGTCCAGGTGATCTTTTCCCTGGGTCCGCATAAAGCGCACATATTTTAGTCAGGTTGATAAATTAATCAAGAATTGGAGTCTTTAAATGAAAAAAGAAAAACTCTTCATATTCCTGGTCTTTACATTGACAACCATCGCGCCTCTGGTATTTGCCAAAGATGTTGTACACGTCGTCGCCTCCACTCCCGACCTTGCTGCCCTGGCGCAGGCTGTGGGCGGCGATCTGGTCAAAGTCGAATCCTTGATCAAGGGAACCCAGGACCCCCATAATATCGAAGTGCTGCCCAGCTATATGGTCAAGCTGCGCAATGCCGACGTTTTCCTCATCATCGGCATGGACCTGGACCAGTGGGCTTTTCCGCTGCGGGACGGCTCGCGCAACGCCAGGCTGTTGACGGTGGACTGTTCGAAAACCATCAACAGGCTGCACGTGCCCACATCAAAGATCGACGCCAGCTATGGCGACATCCACATCTACGGCAATCCCCATTACTGGCTCGATCCGCAAAACGGCCGGATCATCCTGGAGACCATACTGGATGCATTGGCGCAGGTTTCTCCTGAAAACGCACCGGTTTTTCAGCAAAATGTGCGCGCCTATAGCCAAAAGCTGGAGGAGAAAATGAAAGAATGGCAGGCGGCCATGGCGCCTTACCGTGAACATAGAATTATCTTTTATCACGATAGCTGGCCGTACTTTCAGCAGAGATTTGGCCTGGAGATTGTTGACTTTATCGAGCCGAAACCGGGCATCGTCCCTTCGCCCTCCCATACGGCGCGATTGCTGGAAGAGGTCGGGCAACAGCAAATCAAGGTCATTGCCATGGAGCCTTTTTATGATAAAAGAGTGCCGGATCTCATCAGCCGGCAGACCGGAGCCCATGTCGTCGTGGTGGCGCCGTCCGTGGGCAGCGTCAAGGGCGTCGATGATTATATTCAGTTATTTGATTATAATGTCAAGTCATTGG
>METF01000101.1:8507-8603 GCA_001771235.1 Candidatus Zhuqueibacterota bacterium RBG_16_48_16 | reverse complement strand
CCAGAGCACAGTCGCCCGCGCGAGAAACTACGGGAGAAGGGCGCTTCCGCTCTCACCGATGAAGAACTGGTCGCGGCGATTCTCGGCATGGGCACG
>METF01000101.1:7908-8469 GCA_001771235.1 Candidatus Zhuqueibacterota bacterium RBG_16_48_16 | reverse complement strand
CGGTTTGATTCGGGAGCATAAGGCAGGGCTGACGCTGGATCACTTGCTGGCCGTTCCCGGCGTGGGACTCGCCAAGGCCGGGCAAATCCTGTCGGCCTTTGAACTCGCCCGGCGGCACCTGCTGAAAGACAGCGTCAAAATCACGGTTGCGCAGGATGTCTTGCCGCTGGTTGCCGACATTGCAGGGAAACAGCAGGAGTACTTTGTCTGCATCTCCCTGAACGGCGCAAACGAGGTTATCGAAAAGCGGGTGGTCACAATCGGCCTGCTTGACAAAAGCCCGGTTCATCCGCGCGAGGTCTTTGCCGACGTCATTGCTGATCGCGCCGCTGGCGTGATCTTCGCCCACAACCACCCATCCGGCGACCTTCAGCCGAGCGAGGCCGACCGCCGTTCACACGAGCAGTTGACCGAGGCAGCCAAGATTCTCGGACTTTGTGTCCTCGACCATCTGATCGTGACAAGGAAAGGATACTTCAGTTTTCAAGAAAACGGCTTGATCCGTTGAAAACGAGCGCAGAACAGGATCGTAAGAAACAGCCCAACAAGGCGCTGAACTGG
>METF01000101.1:7796-7898 GCA_001771235.1 Candidatus Zhuqueibacterota bacterium RBG_16_48_16 | reverse complement strand
CGCTGCTCTCCATCCTGCCTGTTCGCCCTGTATTTCTCAATCCAGGGCTGGCAGTGCTTGGATGATTCAATAGCCATTCAGTTTGTAGGGTGGGATTCTATC
>METF01000101.1:6574-7311 GCA_001771235.1 Candidatus Zhuqueibacterota bacterium RBG_16_48_16 | reverse complement strand
AACTGCGGGATTCTCCTTGTACTTTTGTGCGATTTTTTTCCACATATCGATGGCCGCTTCGTTGGGAATCGTCGGAATTTTGATCGTCTCGTTTTCCCATTGCAGGTCGAGAAGAGCATAAGCGCCATGCGAAGCAACCCAGCCGATAGCCCGGTCGAAATAGGCGGCATAGCTTTCGTCGGTGGTGATCCAATCCTGGTTGAACGGCAGGCGGAAAATCTGCGCTTTCCATTCGTTGACAATGAATTCCACTTCTGCTTCGCTGATGCCATTGCCTTTTTTATCATACTCAAAACCGGAGCGGTTGACGCCGCGCAGAATCACGACTTTGCCGCTATCATCGACGATCTTGTTCCCCTCCGTCTTTAGCCATGCCAATGCAGGCTCGGCCTTTTTTTCAGGAGCCGTTGTATTATGATCGTCCGAAGAACAATTGCTCACTAAAAAAATCATCGCGAGAACGAGTATGATTTTGGGTCTCGTCATATCATTGTCCTTTCCTGTTGATAAAAGGGTTTTACTTCTTTTGGGCTTTCATCTCCCCGCCGGCCAGATTCAGAACCAGCCCGGTTACGGCACCGCTGTCATCCTGCTGGAAGTCGATCTCGGCGTCGAGAGCCTGGCAGAAAAAGTGTGTTTCCGATTCGGCGTAAAATGGCCGCACCGTTACCCCGGTGATTTTCACAAAGAGCTGGTAGTCGCCGCGCCTGACCTCGATGATGTGGCCCGGATTGACC
>METF01000101.1:3298-6504 GCA_001771235.1 Candidatus Zhuqueibacterota bacterium RBG_16_48_16 | reverse complement strand
GCGGAGCGGGAGCAGGAAGCTCGCGAATCCAGATATTGCGGTAGCGGACCGGATTGCCGTGGTCCTGCAAAGACAACGGCAGCTTTTGCGGATGGGCTTTATAGGCAAGGCGTTCGGTCCAATGGGTTGGCCCCATCACCTCGACATGATCCTGCGTCAGTACGCCGTTGTGCAAAACGGTGATCGTTGCGGGATTTGCAAGCTCGCCATCGTCTTTGAATACAGGCGCCTGAAAAATAATATCATAGCTCTGCCACTCGCCGGGCGGACGGCAGGCATTCACCTGGGGTGGATACTGGCCGTAAATCGCCGAAGCCTGGCCGTCGGAGTATGTTTCGTTTTGGTAAGAATCCAGCACCTGCACTTCGTATTTGCCCATGAGAAAAACGCCGCTGTTGCCACGCCCCTGGCTTGTCCCTTCGATTTTCGTGGGTGTGGCAAATTCAACGTGCAACTGGCAGTCGCCGAAATTGCGCAGCGTGCGTATATAGCCGCTTCCCTTTACGGACTCCATGTAACCGTCTCGAACGACCCAGCGCGCGGGCCGGCCATCCAGGCTGCGCCATTGCGACAGGTCTTTGCCATCGAACAAGACAATGGCATCCGAAGGCGGCTGACCCGGCCGCTCCTGCGTACTGAAAGAGCCGGGAGTAATGACCACCGGCTTGGGCCGTTTTGTGTCGTGGATGCGCCATTTCTGTGAGAATGCCAGACCTGCGCCAATTACGATCACCAGAAAAACACTTACCATCAAATAACTGCGGCTAAAATTCTTCATAGCAATGCTCTCCTTTTCCGTAGATACAATAGGACTACAACAAAACTTTTCATGTCAATCCCTTACCACGAAAATTAAAAGACAATTTTATTAACGCAGAGATGCGGAGAACGCAGAGGGCGCAGAGAATGATAGAATTTTTATAAAACCTCTGCGTATCTTTGCGGCCTCTGCGCCTCGGCGTTGAGATGAACAGGCACGCGTAAGAAGGTTATTTTCACTATTATCGAGCGCTCTGACGAGCATGTCAATTCCTAAATGACAGCCTCTTTTTAGTAAACTGAATTGATAGATTGATATTCCACTTTGGACTTTGGCTGTACTACCAGAGTTTGTTCACAAATGAGCGGTATACTTTTACATTTCTTCAGAAGGTCGGTGTCCTCTGGATTTCTTGATCCGGCTGCGTCTGCGTTTGCCCTCCAGCCGGCGTTGAACGACAGCCAATGAGGGCCTTTTCTTTTTACGCGGTTTCGGGATCTCGGCCGCCTCGTCAATGAGCTGCACCAGGCGGTAAATCGCGTCCTGGCGATTTTGCGCCTGACTGCGGTAGCGTTGGGCTTTTATAACGATTATCCCATCGCCGGTCATTCTGCTTCCCGCCAGTTGCCGCAGCCGTTTTTTTAAAAAATCCGGCAGGGAGGTGGAATTCATCGCATCAAAACGCAACTGAACCGCGGTGGCGACCTTGTTTACGTTCTGGCCGCCGGGACCGGACGAGCGGACGTAATCAAAAAAAAGCTCGTTTTCATCGATAAAAATTGTATTCCTGATGTGAATCATTTTTTGAGATTTGGAAATGCCATCCTGGTCAAATTTTGCCATTTGATCTTTGTGCTTCTTCGTGACTTTGCGACTTGGTGGCGAAGATTTAATTCTTCGTAAATAAAAGTGTCGCTGTAGTACTAGCCAAATTGCTACAAATCGCGATAAGGACGGCGTGGTGACCGAATGTCCTTTTTCCTTTTCTCATAAAAAAGAATCAGAAAAATAGCGAGGACAATCAGAATGAAAGCCAGAAAGAGCTTTTTATGAAACACGCGGCTGATGAAATTTTCTTCCTGGTTCTCCGCCGATTTTTTTTCAACGACTTTATATTCCACGCCATAGCGAAAAGCCAGGTAGAGATTGTAGCGTGTCCTGAAGCTGTTAACATCTTCAAAAAATCCGACGATCTTGACCGAATCCAAAATACCTTTGGTAACGCTATACGCCTGGCCAAGGACGTTTATCGGTCGCCCTCGTTCACGATCCGCTATCTTGTTATATTTTTCAAACGCCCGCTTGACAAGGTCCTTTTTTACCGTGGCTACCCGGCCGCTGTCCGGGACAAGAGAAACATGAACCACCTCCAGGAATTTTTCATTGGCTATCTTTTCGCGATACAACTGCCTGTCGGTTCTGTCCTGCTGCAACGTTTGATTCAATCGAGCACTTGCATTGCCATAGTGCAAGATGTCCTCTTGAAGCGTTCGCAGCGTATCTCCCGTGCCGATTTCATTCAATCCGATCATCATCTTTCGGATGCTATCGAGAGTGGCCGAATTAAGGGCAAATATTCTCCTGCTGTTGATCCGGGCTTCGACTCTTTTTTTGACCTCCACCGGAAAATTGCCGCGTATGTCGTTCCAATCCTGCCTGCTGAATATCAATTCATAATGTCCGATCTGCTGCCCGGCCACGGGTGATGTTTGGGCGTGTTTTGTCGAAGGGCGGGCCGTATAAAGGGCATGAGAATAAACGACACGATCCAGTCCGTGCTTCAGGTATTCAAATTGGGTGATCGCATTGTCAAGCGTGCAGGTAATATCTTTCAGATAAACAGCAAAATCCGGGAATTCGCCGAGCAGCCGGCCCAGGGTTTTTTCTTCGGCAAAACGGTCAAAAGCCTGCTGCCGGAATTTACCGTCATTTTTTTTATTTTCTTTATCCTCACCGATAACGATGCATTGAAAGAAAAATTTTCTGATCAGGCCGAGTATCCTGCTGCGAATGGCCTCTTCGTCTTTTTTTAGCGCGGCCACCAGTGCATCGAGCGAATCCCGCTCGCTGATAACCAGAGCGGTATCGGCGATGGATTCTTCCAAATCAGCCAATTGTGCAAACAGGTTTTGTTTCCCCTTTTTATATTCATCGATGATGCTCTTTAACCTGTCGGCGACCTGCGACGAGTCGGAAAAGCCTATCTTGTTAAAAACTTTGAGAACATTTTTTTCCGGCTTGTGAAAAATCCATTGGGAATCCGTTGCATACAAAGGCAATTTTGCGGCAGACTTGTCTTCACGCCGGCAGATCCCTACCACCACAAGGACGACAATCGCCACAAACAATAGGGCCATTATGCGCGTTCTTTTCCCCATGCCGCGCCAGGTCTTGCCAAGCAGAAAAAATATCGCTATAAAAAAATGAAGTAATTTTTTAAACATTC
>METF01000101.1:0-3212 GCA_001771235.1 Candidatus Zhuqueibacterota bacterium RBG_16_48_16 | reverse complement strand
CATGCATTCATGCAATCATGCATCCATGCAGGAATACTTTTTTGATCTATAATCATCAATTTTTACCATCATTTATTGAGGGCATACCATTTTTTATGCTTTATGTCGGAATAGCGTCTTCAAGATCATGGCCGAGACAAACAGAGCCGCCTGAAGCAAGATAATCGTTGCGCCGCTCGGCACATCCAGGTAATAAGAAAGAAAAAGTCCGCACACGGCGCTGACCACGCCGGTGAGCACGGACAAGATCGTCATCAGCCGAAAGGTAGGCGACATGAGCCGCGCCGTCGCCGCGGGTATCACCAGAAACGCCGCAATGAGGACGATGCCGACCACTTTAATGGCCGCGACCACCGTGATCGCAATGAGGATGGACAAATAATAATCGTCCCGCACCACCGGCAGGCGATCCGATTGCGCCAGCTCCCGGTCAAAGGTGGCATAGGACCATCTTTTCCAAAGAGGCCATGAAAACAATGACAGCACACAGACGATGGCCGTCATCCACAGGTCGCGTTCGGTTACGGACAATATGGAGCCGAAAAGGTAGGCAAAAGCGTCGTTGGTATATTCTTTTCGCATAAACAGAAAGACGATTCCCAGGGCCATAGAGACCGCGAAAAAAATACCGATGGTCGTATCGCCGCCGAGGTTGGTGCGCAGCCTTACCCAGGCGATGCCAAGCGCGACGACAATCGTAAAAATCGCAGCCACCCACAACGGCTCCGCGCCGAGAAGCAGGCCCAATGCAACGCCGCCAAAAGCGGCGTGGGCCAGTCCGCTGCCCAAAAAGCTCAAGCCGCGCTGAACGATGAAAACGCCATAATAGCTGGCAAGAATGCCAACCAGGATGCCGCCCAGCAGCGCCCGCTGCATAAATGGCAAGGATAAAATCTCACCCATTCGATTTCACCAGGGATAAAAGTCCGTGTTCGTGTCCTATGTGCCCAAAGGCGCGGCGCAGGTTTTCCTCGCTCAGGGCAACCGACGGTGCATCAAAACTGATTTGTTTCTGGTTTATCAATAGAACCCTGTCCGCATGATGCATGGCCACGTGCCAGTCATGGGTGATCATGACGACGGTTGCTTTTGCCTCTCTTCGGTACAGCTCCAGATCGCGGTACATATCCGCTTCGCCAACGGCGTCGATGCCCGTGGCCGGCTCATCGAGCATGACCAGCCGGGGCTGACGGACAATGCTGCGCGCCAGGCAAACCCTTTGCAATTCGCCTCCCGAAAGCTTGCTCAAGGCTCTTTTGGCCAGGTGCGCCGCGCCCACTTTTTCCAGCGCCGCAAGCGCTTTTTCGTAATCTTCTTTGCTTTTAGTCCAGGGCCAGCGGCGGTTCAGCCCGGTCAACACCAGCTCGATAGACTGCGCCGGAAAAGATCGATCCATAGTTTTTATCTGCGGGACGTAACCGATCCTGTCCGCCGGAACATTTCTCGGCTCTTTGCCAAAAATGGTCACATTTCCCTCGGTCGGGATGACCAGCCCCAAAAGCGTCCGCAGGAGAGTCGATTTCCCCGCACCGTTGGGACCGACAATGGCGACAAAAGATTCTTCTTGTATCTCCGCGTGAATATCCTGAAGAACATAGTATTCGTCGAACCTGACATGCAGGTGATCGATGCGGATGGCTGGTTCGCTCACTGCAAAGCCTCGACAATTTTCTGCGCGTTATACAGAATGATCTCTTCGTAGCTCATTCTGCCTTCCGTTCCTCCCAAAGGATCGAGCTGGCAGAGCTTGATGCCTGTGGACTCTCTGATCAGCTCGGCCGGCCGGCTGGAATGTTGCGGATCGCTGAAAATCACTCGCACGCTCTCTTTTTTAGCGGTTTCGATGAGCTCTTTGACTTCCCGCGCCGTTGGCTCCGTACCGGGCAAAACCTCGATTACCCCCGCTAAATGAAAACCAAACTCTTTGAGGAAATATTGAAAAGACGGGTGGGACATCATGACCGGGGCGCGATTCACCTTTGCCATCATTTCAGCTACGGTGGCCGACAGCGAATCCAATGTCACGGCAAAGGCTTTTGCGTTCTTTTCATAGACTTCTTTGCCGGCGGGATCGATAGCGATCAGCTCTTTCATCAATCCGGGCAGTATACTTTTTACCGCGCGAGGCGAGGTCCAGAAATGAGGATCGACACCTAATGGTCGCCCTTTGTTTTTTCCATAGAAACCGCGCAGCTCCAGTCGATCCTTCGCAGGCAGCAATTGCAATAGAGAAATCCTGTTGTCGTTTTTAAAAGTCAGCACCCATTTGTCCAGGTGCTCCGAGCCATAGAACAAGGCCGTTGCGGCTTCCACCTGTAAAAAGTTCTTTGGCTTTGCTTCAAAAGTATGCGGTGAGGCACCGGGAGGTAAAATAGCATAAACATCCCCTCTTTCACCGACAACATGCTGCAAAATGGCTTTGAATGGTGGAATGGACGTGGCAAGCTTGACCTGGGCGAATGAGTAGGAGCTGAGGCCAAACAGCAAAACGATTAAAGTTGAAATAATTCGCTTGTAAAAGCAGGGAGGCATTTTTCTGTCTTCTTTCTTTCTGTCTTCTACAACAATGCCCAAATTAATTAAACGACAATGCTAATTATTGCAGGCATGCTGATTCGCCAAGACCAAAACTTTTTTGTAATCAATCCATTTGCACGTTTCCGGTCCCTTTAGGGACATGATGTTTGTAGCAACCAACAAGTCAAAAGCCTCCGTCCCGCTAGGGACGGAATGTTTGAAAATAGGGAAGCGCCTAATAGAATGGTTAATAGCTTGGCAAACATCAACATCCAGTCCATACTGGACTGAACATGCGAGGTTTTATCGGTTGCTACAAACATCTAGTCCCTCCGGGACTGAAATCATATCTTCTACGGTTTCTATAAACATTTTGTCCCGTTAGTCCAAAATTTTAGCAGTTAATCTTTCGCTGTAGTTCTAGTACTACAGCGAAAGTTTAGTCTTGAATAATAAATTATCAATTTTTTCTAAAAAAAGAAAAGAAAAGTGTCATTCAGGAGGAATCTTATTGATTCAGAGCAATGTGCCGATAAAAACAAAGATTCCTCCTGAATGACAACCAAAATTTCGCTGTAGTTCTAGGTTACTGTGATACTCAGTTCTTTACGCTCCACAATCCTGCCGACTACAACCGCTTCATTTATGCCTTTTTCTCTCAAAGCGTCCAGCAAGATCCCGGCTTTGTTCTCAGG
>METF01000100.1:24964-25262 GCA_001771235.1 Candidatus Zhuqueibacterota bacterium RBG_16_48_16 | reverse complement strand
TTTTTGCCTTCCTCTATCGCCATGCCCGCCGAGCCGGAACATGGCCAAAACGAGGTGTGGGCGAATCCGCCGCTAAATGTACGTGTGGTCAATCACTATTTCGAACAAGTGGCCGTGGATTGTTTCGACGGGATCATCACCGAAGAGGGGATTTTTGATAAGCGTGATTTGGAGAAAATTGTCGGGGGAAAGTCGTATCACTCGGCGCTGGTTAGTAAACTGGCGGAACTTGGTAAACAATCACAGGGTAATCCGGGTATTTTTTAACGTTTTTTGAGAAGCAGGATCAAGAAGAAGT
>METF01000100.1:24364-24943 GCA_001771235.1 Candidatus Zhuqueibacterota bacterium RBG_16_48_16 | reverse complement strand
ACGCAAGGCACTATTTTAAAAAGCCGAGTTTCCATCAGTCAAGTCACTCTATCAGAACATTCTTAATGATCTCGTCTTCAATTATCCTGTCATTAATTATCCTGACTTTTTACTAAAAAGAGGATGTCATTCTTTTAAGAATCTTTGTCAAGAGTTTACAAATTGAAAAAGACGCGGACTGATATGGGAGTTCCCCCTGAAAAATGCCCTTCGGCGGGTACGATGACACAATTACAAAGATTTTCGAGGGAATGACAGTCACGCTGAATTGGGAACAGGGGAGGTGGTTTTCAGTATACCACGACGAGGCATCCGACATACCACAAGTCATTCGTTAGGGGATTGACATAAAAAGCTCCGCGGTAGTCCTGGGACTATAACGCAACTTTTATCTATAATGGCAGGCAACACCATTTTTCTGCTCTTTCAAGGCACAATTATCCTGCCATAAAATTTTAAGTATAAAATCTTTCAGGATGGGCAAACTTTCGCTGAAGTACTAGTCACAGCGTCAATTCGTAGTGTCTTGAAGCACCTTTGCAAAAATTTCCATCGCCTTGTCGATATGCTCCTTTTCCA
>METF01000100.1:22211-24282 GCA_001771235.1 Candidatus Zhuqueibacterota bacterium RBG_16_48_16 | reverse complement strand
TCATCGGCAAGCGAAACCCCTGCCATCAATCCTCTTCCGCGAACGGCGGTTATCATAGAAAAGCGCGTGTTGAGCCGCTGTAATTGAGACAAAAGCCAGGCGCCCTTTTCCCGGACGTGGGCGAGCAAGCCGGGGTCGAGCAGGCGGTGCACCACGTGCTCGGCGACCGCCGCTACCAGCGGTCCGCCGCCGAAAGTCGAGGCATGCTGGCCCGGCCCGATATGAGCTGCAACCGAATCTTTGACCAGGATGGCGCCTAGTGGCAGACCCGCCGCCAGCGGTTTTGCCAGGGTCATGATGTCCGGCTCTGCGCCGAATTGCTCGCAGGCGCAAAAGGTACCCGTCCTGCCCAGGCCGCATTGGATTTCGTCATAGATGAGCAGTATCTTTTTTTCCAGGCAGACATTCTTGAGTACCGGCAGGAATTCTCGTTCCGCCGGAAACACCCCACTTTCCCCCTGGATGGGCTCGACGAGGATAGCACAGGTATTGTCGGATATTAATTTTTCCACGGAAGAAAAGTCGTTAAACTCCGCAAAGCGAATGCCGGGAAGCAGGGGCTGGAAATCCTGCCAGAATTCGGGCTGGCCTGTGGCCGACAAGGCGCCGAGCGTGCGTCCGTGGAAGGAATTATGAAAAGCGATGATTTCAAAACAGCGCTCCGATTTGGTCTTTCGGCCCCACTTTCTGGCGAATTTGATGGCACCCTCGATGGCTTCGGTGCCGCTGTTGCAGAAAAAGACCTTATCGGCAAAGGTGTTTTCCACCAGCAACTGCGCCAGCCTTGCCTGTGGCTCGGTATGATAGAGGTTGGAGCAGTGCCAGAGTTTACCGGCCTGTTCGGTCAGAACTTTTAATACGCCCGGGTCGCCGTGGCCAAGCGCATTCACCGCAATACCGGAGACGAAATCGAGGTATTCTTTTCCAGCAGCATCATATAGAAAAACGCCTTCGCCGCGCTCGATGACAAAGTCCGGCCTGGTATAGGTCGGCAACAGATAATGTTTAGCCGTTTCGATAATCTCTGACGACGTCATTCGTTCATTCCCTGTAAATCGTTGTTCCATTGGCAATGGTATTGTCGAGCAGCCTGTGCAAGGTGCCTTTGCCCGCCCAGGTGCCGACGTGCACTCGTTGTACCCCGGATTCAAGAGCTTGAAAAATCGATTCCATTTTGGCGATCATGCCGCCTTGTATGGTGCCTTGCGCTATGAGATGCCTGGCCTGGGCAATACTTAGCCTGGTGGCGAAGTGGTCGCCGTTTCTTACGCCGGGGACGTCGGTAAAATAGACCAGATCGTCGCAGCGTATGGCCGCGGCCAAAGCGCCTGCCGCGCTGTCGGCATTGACGTTGTAGCAAACGCCCTGGTCATCTGCCGAAATAGGGGAAATGACCGGCACGCTATTCTTTTCCCATGCCTCGGAAATAACCGAGGGATTGACTTTTGTCACCTGTCCCACCCGGCCTAAACTTTTTCCGTTTTTTTGCAGCGGAGTAACGAGAAAAAGCGAATCCGTCTCTCCGGACATCCTTTGGCAGAAGACGCCCTCTTTTTCCAACAGCCCGGAAATCCGGGTATTGATGACGGAGGACAGAACATGCCTGACGATCTCGATGTCCTCCGCCGTGGTGATGCGCAAGCCAGCGACAAACTGCGGCTGCCTGTTTGCCTGTTGCAGCGCCGCGGTGATTTCGGCGCCGCCGCCGTGGACGATGGCAAAGAAGCCGCCCTGGAAGGATTTGATGTCCTGTGCCAGCTCTCGCAGGCCCGCCTGCGCCTCAAACGCCCGCCCGCCGATTTTGATGATGATCTTTCGTGTCACTTCAGTGCGATGTTCTATTTTCTCTTGTTCATCTTGTTAATCCCAACTTGGAGAAGCCAGAACCAAAAAGTTGATCGTTATTTGTTGCAGATGACTAAAATTCTAACGCAGAGGCCGCCAAGGGTCGCAGAGAAAGTAATTTGATTCTCGTTGATAACCAGGACTACAACGGAACTTTTCATGTCAATTCCTTAAGGAATGACTTATGGTGTGTCGGATGCGTCGTTGTGGTAGACCGAATACCGTC
>METF01000100.1:21446-22117 GCA_001771235.1 Candidatus Zhuqueibacterota bacterium RBG_16_48_16 | reverse complement strand
CGTTTGCGTTTTTTTCAATTTGTGCACACTTGACAAAGATTCCTAAAGGAATGACACCCTCTTTTTAGTGAACGGGGGTGGTAGATTGTTATTTGACTTTAAACTTTCGTTGTAGTTGTGGTAAGCTATTAGAGAATTAACAAATTTTTTAAGCTCTCTGCCTACCTCCGCGTCCTCTGGATCTGCGTTAAGCTGTAAAGTTTTTTTGCTCAAAAATGGCCAGATTTGATTTTTAAGATACTATCACGACATGTCGTCGTATTGATGTGACATTGCACTTAGCAGCCCCGCCGTCTCCGGCAGGTCGAGCATGAGATTCATATTTTGCACGGCCTGGGAGCTTGCTCCCTTGCCCAGATTATCGATCGCTGAAAAGAGTATGGCGTAATCGGAACCGGGCACGACTTCGAGGCCGAGAAAACAATGGTTCGTATAGGCGGCCATGGAGGTGGAAGGTATCCGCTCATCGAGAACGTGGACAAAAGGCTCGGCATCGTACTTTTTATGCAGAACCGCAAGCAGCTCTTCTTTGGCGCGGCTTTTGTTCAACGGCAGGTAAATCGTCGAAAAAATACCGCGGCTCATCGGTGCGAGATGGGGCGTAAAAATGATCCGGCGCGGTTGTCCGAGCAAGAGGCCGATTTCCTGCTCCATTTCCCCCACATGCCGGT
>METF01000100.1:13570-21387 GCA_001771235.1 Candidatus Zhuqueibacterota bacterium RBG_16_48_16 | reverse complement strand
GGCGACGGCGACTTACCGGCCCCGGAAACGCCGGATTTGGCATCGATGATGAGCGGCCCGCTTCCCAAAAGTCCCCCGGCGATAAACGGCAGCACGGCCAGGAGGACGCTGGTGGGATAACAACCGGGATTGCCCACATAGATTGCTTTTTTAATATCGTCGCGGTGCCACTCCGGCAGACCGTAGACCGTGGTCTGCAACAGCTCCGGAGAAGGATGTTCCTGTTGATACCATTTTTTATAATCGTCGGCGTTATAGAAGCGAAAATCAGCGCCCAGATCGACGACCTTGATGTTTTTTTCAATAAAGGAAACCGCCAATTGCGCCGATTGTCCGTGCGGAAGACAAAGGAATACCAGATCGGCTTCAGCGTCCGCAGCATGCCGGGCGGAGATGAATGTGCGCTCAGCCAAAAAAGTGAGCTGCGGGAAAACGGATCTCGCCGGTTGTCCCTGTTCTTTTTCCGATGTCAAAAAAGCGATCTCTGCGAAGGGATGCCCGGCCAGCAGACGCAGCAGCTCTTCGCCGGTATAGCCTGTTGCGCCGGCAATGCCGATCCTGAAGGTTTTGTCGCCGGATGTTTTCATTCGTCAGTGAGATTGTTTTGATCTTCAAGGAATTTGGACAGCTCTCGTGATTTATTGGTGGCCACTTCCACGGCGCGGATGAGCATCGGCCTGAGACCGTGAATTTCCAGCTCGTTGATGGCGGAAATTGTCGAGCCGCCGGGCGTGGTCACTTGGTCTTTCAACATGGCCGGGTGGACGCCTGTTTCTTTGACCAGCTTGGCCGAGCCGAGCACCGTTTGCGTGGCCAGGCGGGTGGCCACATTACGGGGCAGCCCCATCATCACACCGCCGTCGGTCAGGGCTTCGATGACCATATAGATGTAGGCCGGGCCGCTGCCGCTGAGGCCGGTGATCACGTCCATTTGTCCTTCATCGACGATTTCCACTTCACCGACGGCCTTGAGAATTTTTACCGCAAGCTGTCGATGCAGATCTTCGGCGTATTGGCCCAGGCACAATCCGGCCGCACCTGCATCCACAACCGCGGGTATGTTGGGCATCACCCGGATGACCGGATTCTTTTTGCCAATGAATTTGGTGATGGTATCGGTGCGAATGCCGGCGAGAATGGTTATCAGCAACTGCTCCTCGCGAATGCAGGGCTTTATCAAGGTCAAGAGATCTTTGATTCCCTGCGGCTTGACACAGATGATGATGATATCGGCAAATTTTACCGCCTTGAGATTATCGGTCGTGGTGTTCACATTCCATTTTTCGGCGATGTATTTGAGCCGTTCTTTTTGCAGATCGGTGGCGATGATGTTTTCGGGATCGGTCAGTTTCGCTTTTAAAAGACCACCCAATAACGCCTCGCCCATGTTGCCGGTGCCGATAATGGATATTTTTTTGCTGAATAACATGGCCGCTCCTATGTGTGATATTCCGCGTTGATGCTGATATATTCATGAGTCAAATCGCAGGTGTAAATGGTTGCGGAGTGAATGCCGCCGCCGATTTTGAGCCGAATGGCGATGTCGCGGGATTCCAAAGAGTGTGATAATTTTTGCAGATCGAAATTGACCGGGGCGCCGTTACAGGCGATTGTCTGTCCTGATATGGCCAGAAAAACGTCACCAGGATCGAAGCCGATGCCGCAGGCGCCGATGGCGGAAAAAATTCGCCCCCAGTTTGGGTCTTTACCATACATGGCCGTTTTGACCAACAGGGAATTCGCAACGGCCCTGGCGGCTTTATCGGCATCCTCCTGCGATGCAGCGCCCTCCACCGTTACGGTAATCATTTTGGTGGCGCCTTCGCCGTCAGCGGCCAGGGATTTGCTCACCTCGACAGCCAGGCCGCTCAGCGCCGCGACAAAACCGTCGAATCCGTGCGAATTTCTTTTTACAAAATCGCCGCCTGCCGCACCGTTGGCAAAAATGAATACGCAGTCATTGGTGCTCATCTCGCCGTCGATGGTCAGCGCGTTGAGGCTTGGCTGCACAGCGGCGCTCAAGGCTTCTTTCAACGGTTCAGGCTCAACAGCCATGTCGGTTGTGAATACGGCAATCAGAGTTGCCATTTTGGGGTTGATCATGCCGCTGCCCTTGGCCATGGCGCCGATGGTGACATTTCGGCCGTCGATCTCAAAACAGGTGGACATGCTTTTGCGAAAAGTGTCGGTGGTCATAATGGCCTCGGCAGCGTCGTGTCCGCAGTCGCTGGAAAGCGCCTCGCAGATTTGCTCAATGCCCGTATAGACCTTGTTCATGGGCAGCTTTTCACCGATTATGCCGGTTGACGCAAGCAGAACTTCTTCGGCGCTCAGGCCAAGCCGTTTGGCCACACGGAGGGCCATCTCTTCCGCATCTTTGGCTCCTTCGGCGCCGGTACAGGCATTGGCATTACCGCTGTTTATCAGCAGCGCCCGGGCGTAGCCCCTATGCACTCTTTTTCGGCTGAGAATGACAGGCGCCGCTTTGAACACATTAGTTGTGAACAGGCCGGCCACGGCTGTGCCCGGCATGTCGCTGAACAGCAACGCCAGGTCTTTGCCTTTTTCTTTGATACCGCAATAGACGCCCGCGGCTTTATAGCCCCTGGGCGTGGTTATCGAGCCGGCTGGATTTATTTTCACCGTTTTTATTGTCTTTCATCAGTTTGTACGATATGCTGTCGACCAGTGCCTGCCAGCTCGCCTCGATGATATTGTCGGAAACGCCGACCGTGCCCCAGGTGCCGTCCTCATCGGCGGATTCGATGTAGACGCGCACTTTGGCCGTCGTGCCTTCCTCGCTGTTCAACACGCGCACTTTATAGTCGACCAAACGCAGCTTCTTTAGCGAAGGATAGAATTGTTCCAGCGCCTTGCGCAGCGCCTTGTCCAGCGCCTCGACCGGGCCGTGACCGTCCGCGGCCGTATGCTCCATTACGTCGCCGACTTTAATTTTCAGGACGGCCTCGGAGTAGATGGAATCATGCTCGCGCTTGTCCACAATGACCTTGGCACCTTCGAGGGAGAAGAAAGGCTTGTACTGGCCGATGGTTTTCTTGACCATCACCTCAAAAGAGCCATCCGCCCCTTCGAATTGGTAGCCCAGGTGTTCGAGGGTCTTCAGGTGATCGACGATCTTGACCACCTCGCCCTTTTCGCTAGAGATGTCCAAACCCATCTCCTCGGCTTTTTGCAAAACACTGCTTTGGCCCGATTGATCCGAAATGAGCACGCGCTGGTGATTGCCAACCAGCGCCGGATCGATGTGTTCGTAGGTACGGCGATTGCGCCGGATGGCGCTCACGTGGATGCCGCCCTTGTGGGCAAAAGCGCTCTTGCCGACATAAGCCATTTCTTCGCGATGAGGCAGGTTGGCCATCTCGCTGACGTATCGCGAAAGGTTGGTCAGCTCAGCAAGCGTTACTTTTGGCCTGACCGTCACATCGTCCATTTTCAAAGCGGCATTGGCGATGATCGGGCACAAATTCGCATTGCCGCAGCGCTCACCATAACCGTTCACAGTGCCCTGAACGTGCATCAATCCAAGCTCGATGGCCGCGATGGAATTGGCCACAGCCAGGTCGCTGTCGTTGTGGGCGTGAATGCCAAAGGGCACGTGAAATGAATTTTTCAATACTTCGCGGATGATGTGCGAAAGCCGCGAGGTCAATGTTCCACCATTGGTATCACAGAGAACGATGCAGTCAGCACCGGCCTCCTGCGCCACGTAAAGCGTTTCAAGGGCATACTGCGCGTTCGCACTGTAGCCATCGAAAAAGTGCTCGGCGTCGTAAATGACTTCCTTGCCATGCTCTTTAAGATAGGCAATCGAGTCGCGAATGATGTCGAGATTCTGCTCCAGGGTCGCCCTCAAGCCTTCGGTGACGTGCAAATCCCAGGTCTTGCCGAAAATCGTGACGACCGGTGTTTGCGCTTCGAGCAAAAGCCTGATGTTGGTGTCTTCTTCGACTTTGGCTTTGACACGTCTGGTACTGCCAAATGCCGCAATTTTTGCCTGCCGCCAGTCGATGTCTTTGGCGCAGGCAAAGAACTCCATGTCCTTGGGGTTGGAGCCGGGCCACCCACCTTCGATATAGTCCATGCCGAATTCATCGAGGCGTTTGGCGATTTTGATTTTGTCCAGAGAGGATAGCGATATGCCTTCGCTTTGAGAGCCGTCCCTCAATGTTGTATCATATAGAGAAAGTTCTAGCGGCATTTTTTGTACCTCCGCGGTGGTTTTATAATTGTCATAAATACGTCGTAACTGTTTGGTCAAGTGAAGTGCAGGTAAAAAACCAACTCCCAAAGTTCCAAATTGCCAATAAATTCCAATGAGCAAAATTCGAAAATCCAAACATATCCAATTCATTTGCTTTGGTTATTGGTCATTCGAATTTTGGGCTTTTTTGAGATTTGGCTGCTTGACATTTGGAATTTCACCTCGACTTACTCTATTTGGCTAAACACTTCAATCCGTTACACTCGCTCCGCCACCAGGTCGCCCACTTCGGTGGTCGAATAACCCATCTTGCCGGCGCCGAGGCTTTTGAGTTTTGTGGCGGTGACGTCCATGACCGCCTTTTCGATGGCGTCGGCAGCTTTTTCTTCTCCCAAATGTTGCAGCATCATGCTGCCGCAGCATATTGAAGCCAGGGGATTGATGACGTTCTTGCCGGTGTACTTTGGCGCAGAACCGCCGATGGGCTCGAACATGCTGACGCCGTCCGGGTTGATGTTTCCACCCGCGGCAATGCCCATACCGCCTTGCGTAATGGCGCCCAAATCGGTGATGATGTCGCCGAACATATTGCCGGTGACGATCACGTCGAACCATTCGGGATTCTTGACCATCCACATGCAGGTGGCGTCGACATGGTAATACTCCCGCTTGATGTCGGGGTAATCCTTTTGGCCGATTTCATGAAAAGCCCGTTCCCACAGATCATAGACATAAGTCAGCACATTGGTCTTGCCGCACAGGGCCAGCGTCTTTGTCTTGTTGCGTTTTCGCGTGTATTCAAAGGCGTAGCGCAAGCAACGTTCCACCTGGTGTCGTGAATAAACCATGCTCTGAACGGCGATTTCATGCTCCGTTCCTTTCATGGAAAACCCACCGACGCCGGTGTACAAGCCGCCGGTATTTTCCCGGACGACGACATAGTCGATGTCCTGTGGACCTTTGCCTTTTAGCGGCGTCTCCACGCCCGGGTAGAGCTTGACCGGGCGCAGGTTGATGTATTGATCGAGCTCGAATCGGAGTCGAAGGAGGATGCCTTTTTCCAGTATTCCCGGCTTGACCTCCGGGTGGCCGATGGCGCCAAGAAATATGGCATCGAGTTTTTTCAATTCTTCAATCGCCGAGTCCGGCAGGACTTCGCCCGTCGCCAGGTACCTGGCACCCCCGAAATCATAATGGGTGTAGTTGAGCGTGAATCCATACTTGCTGGCAGCAGCGTCCAAAACTTTTACTCCTTCGCGGACAACCTCGGGGCCGGTGCCGTCTCCCGGAAGAACGGCGATGTTGTACGATTTTTTGTTCACGGTTTTCCCTTTCTCATTCTGTTTGTAGTTCAAGCTTTAGCTTGATAATATCAGCCTGAAGGCTGGACTACGAACTTGCTTTTTCCCAAACTCGACTTCTGTTTGTAGTTCAAGCTTTAGCTTGATAATACCAGCCTAAAGCTGTGCCTTTTCCACTTTACTTTGAAGTTGTTTCTCTTTCGCGCTGATCAGCCGGTTGACAGCATGAAGATAAGCGCGAATACTCGCTTCGATCACGTCGGTGCTGGCGCCGCGACCGAGGTATTTTTGGCCGTTGTCAGTGATGCGCACGACCACCTCGCCAACGGCATTTTTGCCGCCGGTTACGCCGCGCAGGGAATAGTCAGCCAGCGCGACGGACAGCCCGGTGATCTTGTCCACCGCCTTACAGGCCGCATCCACCGGGCCATCGCCGACAGCGGCTTCCTGAAAAGAGCGGTCTCCACGCCTGAGGCCGACTGTGGCGGTGGGTACGGTTTTATTGCCGCTCAAAATATGAAAGTACTCCAGCTCGTAGGCCTCGCTGTAATCGGCTGTTTCGTCACCGACAAGGGCGATGAGGTCTTCGTCAAACACCTCTTTTTTCTTATCGGCGATTTCATTAAAGCGCTCGTAAATGCGGTTGATTTCCTCCTTGCCCAGTTTGTAGCCGAGCTCGGCCAGCCGCTGCTGCAAACCATGGCGTCCGGAATGGCGGCCGAGGATGATCCGGTTCGACTCCAGCCCGACTTCTTCCGGCGTCATAATTTCATAAGTGCTGGCATCTTTGAGCACGGCGTCCTGGTGAATCCCCGCTTCATGGGCAAAGGCATTGGCTCCAACGATAGCCTTATTGGGCTGCACCGGCATTCCCATCAAATTACTGACCAGCCGACTGGTTGGGACGATCTCTCTTGTATTGATACCGATACATTTTCCATAAAAGTTGTGCCTGGTTTTAAGAGCCATAACCACTTCCTCCAGCGAGGCATTACCGGCCCGCTCACCGACGCCGTTTATCGTTACCTCCACCTGCTGCGCGCCGTTGATGACAGCGGACAGAGTGTTGGCTACGGCCAGGCCGAGGTCGTTGTGGCAATGGACGCTCAAGATGGCCCTGTCGATGTTGGGTACTTTGTTAAAAATTTCTTTGATCAAGCTGCCGAACTCATCGGGATTGGAGTAGCCCACAGTGTCCGGGATATTGATCGTCGTTGCGCCGGCGTTGATTGCGGCCTCGATGATGCGGAACAGGAAATCTTTACCGGTACGCGCCGAGTCTTCCGGCGAGAATTCGATATCGTCAAAATAGCTCTTTGCTCTCTTGACGCCGGCTACGGCCATTTCAAGGATTTCCTCCTCGGACTTGCGGAATTTCTTTTCCAAATGAATTTTCGATGTGGCCACAAATGTGTGAATACGAGGCCGCTCCGCTTTTTTCAAAGCTTCGGCCGCGGCATCGATATCCCCTTCGATACAGCGGGCAAGGCCGGCGATAATCGGCCCCTTTACTTCTGTGGAGATGATTTTTGTGGCATCGAACTGGGCTTTCGAAGAGACGGGAAATCCCGCTTCGATCACGTCGACGTTCAGGCGAGCCAGTTGCTTGGCAATCGTCACCTTATCGGCCACGTCCAGGCTGGCGCCCGGCGATTGTTCCCCGTCTCGTAAAGTCGTATCGAACACGATGATTTTGTCATTATCCATGATTGGACCTCATTGTTTTTTTATCCAGGACATCATACTTCGCAGATTTTTGCCGACCGATTCGATCCGGTGGCTTTGTAGCATCTTGCGTAGCAACTGGAATTTCGCTCCCTTTGCCTGGTTTTCAAGGATCCATTCCGTGGCAAAAGCGCCGGATTGAACGTCCTTGAGAAGTTTTTTCATCGCCGCTCGTGATGCCTCACCGATGACCAGCGGCCCGCGAGTCAGGCCGCCATATTCCGCGGTATCGCTCACCGAATAATACATGCCCGAAAGGCCGTCTTCATAGATGAGATCGACGATGAGCTTGAGCTCGTGCAGGCACTCAAAGTAAGCAATTTCCGGCTGGTAGCCTGCTTCCACCAGGGTTTCGAAACCGGCCAGGATCAGCTCGTGAACGCCGCCGCACAAGACCGCCTGCTCGCCAAACAGGTCTGTTTCGGTTTCTTCTTTAAAGGTGGTTTCGATGACGCCGGCGCGCGTCCCGCCAATTCCTTTGGAATAAGCCAGGGCAATCTCTCTGGCCTTGCCGGAGGCGTTTTGGTGCACGGCTATCAAATTGGGGACGCCTCTTCCTTCTTTATACT
>METF01000100.1:3511-13557 GCA_001771235.1 Candidatus Zhuqueibacterota bacterium RBG_16_48_16 | reverse complement strand
ATGGCCCGGGCTCTTGGGCGCAACCAGGATCACGTCCACATAAGGGGGCGGGACGATCTGGTTGTAATGGATATTAAAGCCGTGGGCAAATGCCAGGACATCATTTTTTTTCAGGTGTGGTTTGATGTCATTTTCATAGACGGCGGGCTGAATGGTGTCTGGAACCAACATCATGATGATATCGGCTCTCTTAGCCGCCTCAGCATTGAGAAGCACGGTAAGCCCGTCTTTTTCCGCCACTTCTTTGAACTCGTTGCCTTCATTCAAACCGACGACCACATCGACGCCGCTTTCTTTCAGGTTGAGCGCATGGGCATGGCCCTGGCTGCCGTAACCGATAATCGCGACTTTTTTGTTTTTTACCAACTCCAGGTTTGCGTCTTTATCATAGTATAGCTGCATTGGAATCCTCCGGTTAGATTTGTTGATTGATTTTTTTGTTAAACTCTTGTTGTCATTGCGAGCGCTTCTCAGCGAAGCAATCTCTTGCCTATCCGCTGGAGATTGCTTCGGCAAAAAGCGCCTCGCAATGACAGCTACTATCTGTAATATTATTTAGCAATCGGCTCACTAGAACTACAGCGAAAGATTAGCTACAAATACTTTGCGCTAACGGGACAAAATGTTTACAGAAACCGCAAAATCCATAATCTCAGTCCCGGAGGGACTAAATGTTTGTAGAAACTGATAAAACCACGCGTGTTCAGTCCCATAGGGACTGGATGTTGATGACTGCGAGGCTATTAACCATTTTATTTGGCCCTGCACCATTTTTAAAAATTCCGTCCCTATCGGGACGGAGGCTTTCAACTTGTTGGTTGCTACAAACATCATGTCCCTAACAGGACAGGTATTGCGCAAATGGATTGATCACAAAAAAGTTTTGGTAAAAATGAATCAGCGCGCTAGCAATATTTAGGAAAACTTTCGCTGTAGCATTAGTCCGGCCGCACGTTCGAATCCCGTAGCATGGCAATGGGACCGGTCCTGGCAACGTCTTTTATGCCGAATGCTTTTAGTGTTTCGAGAAAAGCGTTGATTTTCGATTCGCTGCCGGTGAGCTCCAGGGTGAGCGAGCGGTTACTTATATCCACCACTTTGGCGCGAAAAATATTGGCAATTTCCGACGCATCGCTGCGCTTGTTGGCCGGGCAGGCAATCTTAACCAGGGCCAGCTCCCGGCCGACAAAATCATTCTCCGTAACGTCGGTCACATGGATGATATCGATGAGCTTGTTCAATTGCTTCGTCACCTGCTCGATAACCCAGTCGTCTCCTCTTACGACCAGGGTCATATTTGAGGTCTCGTCACCGAAAGGCTTGCCGACGGTCAGGCTTTCGATGTTAAAGCCGCGGGCGCTAAAAAGCCCGGCAATTCGCGCCAGAACACCTGACTGATTTTCAACAACCAAATTGATAATATGCCTCATTATGCCATTCCTCTTATCATGTTATTCAGTGGCTCACCTGATGGGACCATGGGGTAGACATTTTCTTCTTCAAGAATCCGGCACTCCACAATGACGGGACCCGGCGTATTCATTGCCTTTTCCAGTGTCGGCCTTACCTCTTTTGGCTCCGTTACCAGAAAGCCGGCGGCGCCATAGGCTTCGGCGAGCTTTGTGAAATTGGGCACATAAGTCGGACAATTGTCGCCGGAGCCGTCGCAGTGCGGCGGACAAGAGACGTTTTTTCGCAAGCACGTTTGAGAAAAACGGCGATTATAAAACATGGCCTGCCACTGTCTGACCATGCCCAGTGATTGATTGTTCAAGATGATTATTTTTACCGGTATGTTGTAGGTAACGGCCGTCGCCAATTCCTGAATGTTCATCTGAATGCTGCCATCACCGGCAATATCGATTACTGTTTGATCCGGGCAGGCGATGGCCGCTCCTATCGCTGCGGGAAATCCGTAACCCATTGTGCCCAGTCCACCGGAGGAAAGAAAAGCACGCGGGCGCTTGAAATTAAAATATTGCGCCGTCCACATCTGGTTTTGCCCAACCTCCGTCGCAATGATGGCATTGTGATCGGTCAAATCAGCGACTTGTTCGATGACGTACTGCGGCTGAATGCGACCGTTGCTATTGTCGTACCTGAGCGGGTGATTTCGCTTCCAGTCCATTATCTGTTGCCGCCATTCGGGCTGGTCTTTTGGCTCGACCAGGTTGATCATTTCTCTGAGCACACGTTTGACATCGCCGACCATAGGGATGAACACCTCTACATTCTTTCGTATGGTCGTTGGGTCGATATCGATGTGGATGATCTTGGCATTGGGCGCAAATTTGTCGACTTTGCCTGTAACCCGATCGTCGAAGCGAACGCCGACAGCGATGAGCAGATCGGCCTCCTGAATGGCATAGTTGGCGAATTCGGTGCCGTGCATGCCCAGCATTTTTAACGCAAGATCATCTGTTTCCGGAAATGTGCCGAGGCCCATGAGTGAAGTCGTTACCGGGGCGTTTATTTTTTTGGACAATTCCCTCAGCTCCTCACTGGCGCCACTGGCCACCACGCCGCCGCCGGCAAAAATGACAATTTTTTTATGCGATTCAATGGCCTTGACGGCTTTTTGAATTTGCGGCAAATGGCCGTTCATTTTAGGCTTGTAGCTTCTTATATCCAGCGATGATGGATATTCCTTCTTCGTCCTGGCCTGCTGCACATCCTTGGGAACGTCGATGAGAACGGGACCGGGCCGGCCGGTACGTGCGATGTAAAAGGCGGATTTCAATATGCGCGGCAATTCATCGACGTCTCTTACCAGGTAGTTATGTTTGGTTATCGGCCTGCTGATTCCCACAATATCGGCTTCCTGAAAAGCGTCATTGCCAATCAGATGCGTTGCCACCTGACCGGTAATAGCGACGACGGGCACGGAATCCATGTGGGCGGTTGCCAGGCCGGTCACGAGATTCGTTGCGCCCGGCCCCGAGGTGGCGATGCATACGCCGACCTCTCCGGAGGCCCTGGCAAAGCCGTCCGCCGCATGCACGGCTCCTTGTTCGTGCCTTGTCAAATAAAAAGGCAATTTGGCATCATAAAGCTGGTCAAAGAGATCGATAACAGCTCCGCCTGGAAAGCCAAAGAGCGCCCTCACCCCTTCCTGTTGGAGCGCATGGACGATCATCTGTGCGCCTGTCATTTTTCGTTACCTCTTTTTATGATCTTTTTCTTGTATTGAACCGACTCATCAAAGTCCACCTGAATTTTGCTCGTAAATTGTCTCCCCCTTTTATAAATATGTGATGTTGATATTGAGTTCTGGGTTAAGAACGAGAAGAGCTGCTTTGCGGTACCTCTTGCACCTTTACGGCTTTATAGCGATAGGAGCAAGAGGTTGAGAATGATGATGGGTAGTAGCACCCGGCGTAACACAGGCAGGCCCAACACACCAGGTTTGGAAGGTATACCGTTTACTGGGAGTATCATATTACAACGAAACATACTGTTGCATCCGGGATCAATCGATCCTGATTCGACGCTGTGTTCCAAAGGATTGAGTTTTTTAAATTCTTTTTTCTTCATTACATTCAAGAGCGATTTCTTTTTGATTGACGAAGTACAAAGATAGATAAATAAATTAAATAGTCAATAGAAAAAATTAATTTTTCAAGCATCTTTTGCGGCCTGTCTTAATAATTTAAATGCTTCTCAAGATGGATCGATTAATTTTAGTGACTTTTTTTGGTGTGAAATTTGTTGTATGTCGAGCTATTTGATAGAGTGGCATCTCCTTGAATTCGAGCTTGTATCATTATGATCTGCAACTTGTTTAACGTAACTATCTGGCCCACTAAACACACGAAAGAATCGAAAGAAAAATAATTATGACAGAATTACTTTATCCTGAAGAAAGTTATGCCATCATGGGAGCATGCTTTCAGGTTTATACAAATAAAGGATGCGGGTTTTTAAGAGGTTAGCAGCAATGCTTGGAAATAGAAATAGTTTATTGAGCGTGTTTCGTGGGCTGAATAGCTACTGTTCAACAATTTTGAACAAAAGGTGCGTTGGATCGATCGATGATTAAAAAATTGGCGGATAAAATCTCTACCGTTTTCCTGATTCTTTATATTTTTGTCCTGTTGTTACTCTGGACTGAATTGCGAGCGGTTCTATTTCGCTACCATCCCCTCGTCGAGGTATTTGCCAGCCTTTTCCAGGACGTGATCTGGATCCCATTGGGATTGCTGTTGCCGTTCATGATCGCTTTGTTGGCGGTCAAATCCGCACGCTACGGCTGGCTAAAAAAACTGTCGGCCCTGCTGTTTTTTGCCATATTTGTCCTGATCGTAATGAACATGTCCAATGCCTTCAAATACCTTTTTTATCTCGTCATTCCGTTTTCCGCCCTGGCCATTTATCATATTTTTCATTTTAAAAGGCTCGGCAGAAACCAGGTCTTATTCCTGGTTGCGATCGTGCTTCTCGTCAGCAACTATAGAGGCCAGTTGTTTCCGGCTTTCAAGTATTTATCCTTTCACACCAAACGGTCGATTACGATAATGAGCTACAATATTCGTGTTTATATGCCCGGTGAACGGAGGGAGGAGGTCATTTCGACCATTGTGAGAGAAAAACCGGATATCGTATTTATACAAGAGATCAACCCCGACGACCGGGTGCTTTTCCGCCAGCAGTTGCATGCCATGTTTCCCCATCAATTTTTTTCGGATCGATTTGAAGATTATAACGGCGGCGTTATTTTATCAAAATTCCCGTTCATCCGCACGAGCAACATCGACATTAAGACACAACACATGGAAGAACATACCAACCTGAATTATGCAACGATACGGATCGGCAATCAGGACATACATCTTTATAACTGCCATCTCTATCCAAACGGCCACGAGCTTATCGAAGCCATGATGGGGCGAAGGAGTTTTGCCAGTTTTTTAAGCCAGAGTCGCATCGCCTACAACAGGCGAATCGCGGAAGGGGTGGAATTGTTCGGCATCCTGAAAAGCGCTGACGGCCCGCTCATCGTCGCCGGCGATTTTAACGATACGCCCAACAGCCAGATATATAATCTCTTTTCCGGCGCGTACACCAATGCTTTTAAAAAGGCCGGTTGGGGACTGGGAACCACTTTTGGCCACAGCAGCCTGGTGGCTGCCCTGGGGAAGGCCTACGATCGTTTTATATTCGATATTTTGCGGATCGACCATGTCTTTTTGTCCGATCACTTTCACGTACTCAATGCGGCGGTTTTACCTTCGGAGGCTTCGGACCACCGGGCGCAAATCGTTCGGGTGATGTTGAAATAGCAGGTCGATTCCAAATGCCGTGAATTTTGCTTGATATTGGCTATTATATTAGGTAAAATGCCGCTGACCAAATCTCCCTATGTCAAAATGCAAACCTGAATGATTTATCGCCCACGTACATATTATCTCCTCGTTTTGTCTTTGATACTCCATATCTCGTTTTCATCCGCATCCGATGATGGTTATCGTGATCGCATGTCGAGCGGCAGCCGGGCGTTTCGCGATGACAATCTCTCTCAGGCCTTCAGGGAGTTCAAAGCCGCACACGAGATGGCTCCTGACAGCCTGGCGCCGTTACAATCCCTGGGGCAGGTGGAATTCAAGCGCGAAAAATGGGGCGAGGCAAAAGAGTGGTTTGAAAAGGTTCTGAAAATCGATAAAGCGGACATCGCGGCGCACTACTATCTCGGTATTTGCCACCGAGAAATAGCAAAGTACAAGGCTTTGCTGCTGAGAAGGCTCGAATTTCGCAAGGCACAAAGGTACCTCAAATTTGTCATGGAAAATTCGCCTTCTTATGGACTGGTGTTTTATGAGTACGGGGTGCTGGAAAAATACCGCGAACATTTTACCGAGGCGGTTGATTTCGCCGAGCGCCAATTGGCTTACAAGCCTGGCGCCGATCAAGCGCTTATCGGCTTGCATCGACTTTATGATTCGATGCTTTATCATAAAAATGGCGACAATTTAAGAACATGGCTTGCCGGAAGAAATACGCCGCGCGCCCGACTCTATATCGGCGAATCTTACCGGCGTTCGGATGATTTTGTCCGGGCCGATTCGGTTTTTATGCACCTTATGCTTTTGCCGGATTCTGTCATTATTTCCAAGACGCCGCTGCGAATGGCTTTGGCGCGACTGCGCTACCAGCAAGGCGGGATCGATGAGGGTGAGAATTTTTTCCGGCAGGCGCTTGATTCGGCAAAAACACTGTTCGACGTTGATTTCCTTTTTGAAGAAATGAAGTATATCTTTACCGACGTGGAATTGGAAGGCTACCTCTCGCTTAAAACGGCGGGGGAGAAAAGGGAACTCCTTTCCAAAATGTGGCAAATAAGAAATCCGCTTTTTGCTACGGAAGAAAACCCGCGCATGTTGGAACATATTCGGCGGGTATTGCAGGCTGAAAAATATTATCGTTATGACGGTGTGCGTTCAAAAATGAATAGCCCGGACAAATTGCAGTATTTGACCTATCCCAAAGTCTTTTATTTAAACGACAAGTACAACGACAAGGGATTGGTCTATATCCGGCACGGGGAGCCTGACGACCGCGCCTTCATGAACAGCCAGGGTGCTCCTGAAAATGAATCATGGCTGTACTACCGCGGACAATCCACGCCGAAATTGATGTTCCATTTTTTTATCGATGAAGCTGCCGGCCCCACAAATTGGCGTCTCAGCCCGACGATTCCGGACTATATGGCGGAAAGCAGGCTGGATTTTGATCCGATATTTTATCGCATGCTTATTGCCGATCGGCTGGAGGGCAACAGCCTGCAACTGGAATTGGCCGACAGGAGTCGCAGGGATGTGGAGGTCGGCTTGAATTCCGATCGCCATTCATGGACCGACCGGATCATTCCCATCGGTTTTCCATTTTATATTTCCACATTCCACGGCGAGAACGGCGCCACCCGCTATGAGCTGTATTTTGGCCTGAGCCATCTGGATATCTGGCCCAAAATGGAAAACTATGCGCCGGATAAAAAAGTCACGGCCTATTTTTCGGCTGTGGACGAATCCTGGAATACCGTTTATCACGATCAGCTTGATGTGTCCGCTGAAAAGATCAAATTCGATACGGATATGTTCGGGCTGTGGGTCGATCAGTTCCAATTCGATGCCAGGCCGGGATTGCACTTTATAAACATCGTCATTCGCGTTGCCGATGAAAACAAAGTCGGCGGATATAAATACCATACAACCATCGGCTCCTACGGACGCGAGCTGCTGCAAATGAGCAAACTGGAATTGGCGCGGGAAATTCTGGCAACCGATGAGACGAACAAGTTTGTCAAGAACGGTTTGCGAGTGATACCGCAGCCCGTTCGGACGTTTTCCAAAAAAGATCCTGTTTATGTCTATTTTGAAGTTTATAATTTGCCTGTTGTGAACGGCAATCGGCTGGATTTCAACGTGACCTATAAGATCAAACAACTGAGAAAAGAGAAAACAAGTATTCTTGCCAAAATCACCGGCATATTCGGCGGCGGCATGTCAGAGACCTCCAATACCATCGAACGGTTTGCCGATCAAAGAACTTCAGTCGAATACCTCGCCCTGGATTTGAACAAACAATCGCAGGGGGACTATCGGCTGGAAGTATTGACATTTGTGCCTGAAACCGGGCAAGCAGATTCATCATCCATTAAATTCTTTTTAAAATGAGCACAAAATCGAATCCCGAGATGTCCAAAGATATTCGCCTTCTGGAAGATTTATTCGAGTATATCATTCCAAAGTACCTGGAAGCGCATGATATCATGATCTCGATGCTGGACTTCCCGGTCACTGAAGACATTCGGGTGGCGGATTTAGGCTGCGGCTTTGGCGAATTAAGCGGCCGGCTCTTGGAGATGCTGCCGACGGCCACCGTCTTCGGTCTTGATAAAGAAAAAAGAATCCTGAAAAGAGCGAAAGAAAAGCTGGGGCGCTTTGGCGATCGGTTCAAAGGTCTTCAGTGCAATCTGAATCTGAGCGCATGGGCCGCTGGTTTGAGTCCGTTGAATGCCGTGGTGTCGTCCTTTACCCTCGATTACCTGACCCTGGACCGGCACCGGGAGATTATCTCGGACATTTACGGCGCCCTGAATCACGGCGGCCGGTTCGTCAGTTGTGAATTTTTTATTCCGGCAGACGAGCATGTGAGCACCATTTTCCACGATCTCGAAATCCGCTACATACAATCATCGCTGCAAAGAGGCGAGGTGACGAAAGAGCAAATCGACCTTTTATCTCAATCGACAATTCTACGACAAAAACATCATATCTGCAGAGTCGATACAAAGATTGAATGGTTACATTCGGCCGGATTTAAAAGAATCGATGTGCCATGGCGGTTCTTGAACCTTGCCGTTGTCAGCGCTGTTCGTTAAATATTTTATGACTGTTCAGGTGTAACTTTCGCCACTAAGGCACAAAGTCGCAAAGGAACACAAATGAAATTTAAGCCATTGTCTGACAGAGAAGAGTATATTGATTAATTTTGTGAAACTTTGCGTCTTGGTGTCTTTGTGGCGGATGAATCATGCAGGCTAAATAGCTGCAATAATCTTTTCTCATGGAAACGATGTGTAGATGATAGTAAGAATGTATAAACAAAATGGGAGTGCTCTTTTTCTATTCAAGTCTGAGCTTATTTTGGTGTGTGTTCTTTTTTTAACTTTTTTTTCACTTTTATGGGAAGGAGTGGCGTTGGAAATTTCGGACATAACATCAGCAAAGATCATTCAAGCGGATAAAGTGAGAATCACCCTTAAAGATCATTCCCTGGGCCTGGCAAAAGAGGAAATTCAATTCAGCCAACCTGTCGCCGTGTATCTGATTAAAGCCCGACGAAATTACTACGATATTGCAACGGCTGAAATAGATCTCAGCAAACCGCTATTTCTCAAATACAAGAGAAAACAGTATGAAGTCCAGCCCGATAGTGTGCTGGATCGATTTTACTCCGATAAAAAGCTGGGTTGTTTCTGGAACGACAAAGAGACGATTTTTCGCCTGTTTGCTCCACGGGCGTCGCAGGTGGCGCTTTTTCTGTTCGACTCGTTTGAGGCGGTGACTGGCCGGAAACATCCAATGAAGAAAGAGAGGAACGGTGTGTGGGAGGTCGTTCTCCCCGGCCACTATTTCGGCAAATTTTACGGTTACAAAGTCGACGGGCCGCAAACGGCCACTGAGGATTTTGACGGCTCGCTGCTGCTGTACGATCCGTATTCAAAAGCTGTGGCGACCAGGAACGAATACCTGCACCGCGGCAAAACACTCATTCTGAATGATGCGGATTATGACTGGCAAGGCGATTCGTGGCTCGGCTACAAACCAGAGGATTTGATCATCTATGAATGCCATGTGCGCGACCTGACCGCGCATCCGAGCTCGGCTGTGAGTCGCGAGCTTGCCGGCAGTTATAAAGGATTTCTGCAGCGCGGCTGTCGGGGAGGAATCGAATATATCGCATCGCTCGGCGTAAACGCCGTGGAGTTTCTGCCCATCCATGAATTCGGCAACATTGAAATCCCCTTCAAAGTGCCTGTGGACGGCATGGAAAACACCTGGAATCCTTATGCCAGAAATCACTGGGGCTACATGACATCCTGTTTCTTTGCGCCCGAGTCTTATTATGCAAGCGGAAATTCTCTGGAGCCGGGCAAGGCCTGTGGGCTGGATGGGCGCCAGGTGACCGAGCTCAAAGATGTGGTGAAAGCGCTGCACCGGCAGGGCATCGCGGTTATTTTGGATGTCGTTTATAACCATGTCTCCCAATACGACCAAAATTGCTTCAAGCACATCGACAAAAAATATTATTTTCATCTCAATCCCGACCAGACCTACCGTGCGGCGAGCGGCTGTGGCAATGATTTTTTGACTGCCCGGCCAATGGCGCGACGGCTCATTTTGGATAGCATAAAATATTGGATGACGGAATACCACATCGATGGATTTCGTTTCGATCTGGCCGCCATGATCGATTGGAAAACCGTCGATCTGATTTTTAGGGAAGCGCGAAAAATAAATCCCGATGTCATCCTCATCGCCGAGCCA
>METF01000100.1:1991-3465 GCA_001771235.1 Candidatus Zhuqueibacterota bacterium RBG_16_48_16 | reverse complement strand
TGGGCGTCCTGGAACGACCAGTTTCGCAACGGCATCAAAGGCCAAAATCCCGAAAACGGCCTGGGATTCATCTTTGGCCGCTATTGGAATAATAATATCGAGGCGATAAAAAGATATATTACAGGCGACTTGAAAAAGAATGGAGGGCAGTTTAACCGGGGCAGCCATACGGTGAATTACCTGGAGTCACATGATGACCACACTTTTGGCGACTTTATTCGAATCGGGCTGAGAGATGTAAAACCTGATCAGGTCATTACCCGGTTGGATGAACATGCCAGGTTGAACGAGCGACAAAAGCGCCTGAACAAATTGGGCGCTCTCATCCTTTTTACCAGCCAGGGCGGGGTGATGATCGCCGAGGGACAGGAGTATGGCCGCAGCAAGGTCATCGCAAAAACCGATGCGCCGGATGAACAGGTCGGCCGGATCGATCATAACAGTTATGACAAAGACAATGAGACGAATTGGCTCAACTTTGAGCATGCGGCCATGAACAGTGACCTGGTGGATTATTATAAAGGCCTCATCGCGCTCAGAAAAAAACACACCGTCTTTCGCTCGATTGAACCGGCGGAAATTCACTTTCTGGATGGGAATAATGCCTTTGCTTTCGGATTTTCCATGACGGCGACTGAGGCCGGCAAAACCAGAACCTATCTCGTGCTGCTCAACGCGCATAAAGAGAGCGTCGCACAATTCAAGCCGGATGGCACGGGCTGGGTAGTATTGGCGGATGAAAATAAAGCGGGAGCGGAGCCACTGTATGAAGTGCAACAGAGTCCCGTAAATCTCAATCCAAGCTCCGGCCTGGTTTTGATGCGGGAATAGACAATATGGATTTTACCTTTTACTCCGCCGGCGAAATCATTTTCGGCTGCGGCAAGATCGATGACATTGGCAAAGTCGCGTCGCGATTCGGACGCAAGGCCATGATCTGCCTGCGGGGAAGCAGCGTCGAAAGGCACGGCATTCTTGATAGGGTACGGCTCTCGCTTTCCCGGTCGGGTGTGGACTGTTTTGTCGAGCGTTTTCCCTCCGGCGAGCCGGTTGTGTCGGACATCGATCAGGGTGCCCTGGCGGCGCGGGAGAAACAGCCCGATGCGATCATCGCTGTGGGCGGCGGCAGCACGATCGATACGGGCAAAGCGATTTCGGGGATGGCCACTCACGACGGCTCGGTGGCCGACTATCTCGAGGGTGTCGGCAGGGGATGGGTGCTGACCAAACCCACGCTGCCGTTCATCGCCGTGCCGACAACGGCGGGCACCGGCGCTGAAGTGACCAGGAACGCGGTCATTGCCTCTAAAGATGAAAAATATAAAAAGAGCATCCGCAGCGCCTTGCTGCTCCCGGATGTGGCGCTGCTGGATCCGGAATTATCTTTTACCCTCCCGGCTGGCATCACCGCCGAAACTGGAATGGATGCATTGACCCAGCTCATCGAGTCCTACGTGTCGGTTAAAGCCCAGCC
>METF01000100.1:1194-1878 GCA_001771235.1 Candidatus Zhuqueibacterota bacterium RBG_16_48_16 | reverse complement strand
TGTTGAGCGGGCTTGCATTGGCCAATTCCGGTCTTGGCGCGGCTCACGGCATTGCGGCAGCGTTGGGTGCATTAGCCGATGTGCCGCACGGCCGGGCGTGTGCCGTGCTGTTGCCCGGCGTGATGCGCCTTAATTTGCCGCACGTTACCAAACAATTTGCCGAGATCGGCCGGCGTCTTGGCTTAAAAGATCGACAAAACGAGCGGCTGTCAGCCGAAGAAACGGTTGAATACGTCGAATTGCTTTGCCGGAAAATCGCTATCCCCACCAGGCTTGAGCCAAGAGGGCAGTATGACAATATGATACCGCAATTGGTGGCAGGCTCACAAGGCTCCAGTATGGAAGGCAATCCGGTGGTTTTGTCGCAGGAGCAAATAGAATCTGTGATAAGATCGATTTTATGACATTTTCGTTCGTAATCCAGCCTTTAGGCTGATCAGCAAGCTAAAGCTTGCGCTACGAACGAAAAAGTCGAATGACAATCTGTTGATTCCGTTTACTAAAAAGAGGGTGTCATTTCTTTGGGAATCTTTGTCTGGTATCCACAAATTGAAAAAGCTGCAAGCCGATGAGAATTCCTCCTAAAAAATGCAGTTACAGCAGGTACGATGACACAATTACAAAGATTCTCAAGAGAATGACAGCCATGCTGAGTTTGGGACTTGGATGATATTCGTTCTACCG
>METF01000100.1:0-1031 GCA_001771235.1 Candidatus Zhuqueibacterota bacterium RBG_16_48_16 | reverse complement strand
TTCTGCCTTGCCCCGTAGGATAGTAATCATCCAACGGGGCTTGCCCCTAGGATATCAAACATCCAACGGGGCTTGTCCAGGTTAAGAGTTTGCCAGGAATGCTTGGAAATAGAATGAATTTATCTAGTGTATTTCGTGGGCTGTGTAGCTGCATTCTACCTCTAAACGCCGGCGGAACGCAAAAAAGCATTTCTTCCATATTGGTCAAGCCCGCGGGGCCGGATTGTAATTTGCACTGTGCGTACTGTTTTTACCTGGATAAGAATGCTCTTTTCCCCGGCCAAAAGCAACACCGGATGACCGACGATATACTCAGGGAACTGGTCAAACAGGTCATGCAGCAGGGCGAAAGGCAGGTGAATTTCGGCTGGCAGGGGGGAGAGCCGACTTTGATGGGCCGGGACTTTTTCGAAAGGGCAATCTCGTATCAAAAGAGATATGGCCGCAACGGCCAAACGGTTGGCAACGGTTTGCAGACGAACGGCCTTCTCATCGATGAGGACTTTGCCCGCTTTCTAAAAGATGCCGAGTTTTTGACCGGTCTGTCGCTGGACGGCCCGCAGCACGTTCACGACAAATATCGGCGAGCGAAAGGCGGTCAGCCGTCCTGGGAGCGCGTTGTCAAAGCAGGCGATCTGCTGTTAAACGCTGGCGCCGAAGTGAATGCGCTCAGTGTGGTGAATAATTATTCCGTTCATTTTGTCGAAGAAATTTATAATTTTCACAAAAAGAGCGGCGTGGCATTTATGCAGCTCATTCCCTGCATCGAAGTCACTGCCGCTGGCAATGATCGGAAGGTCAACTATTCTCCGGGTGCGGAGGAATTCGGGCGTTTTCTCTGCGATCTTTTCGACCTGTGGATAAACGATTTTCGCTACGGCCAGCCGACAACGTCCGTCCGCTGGTTCGATTCGGTTTTGCATACTTTTGTGGGACAGGCCGCGCCGGAATGCACTTTGCTGGAAGAGTGCGGTGTGTATCTGGTGGTCGAGCACGACGGCAGCGTTTATTCATGCGATTTTTTTGTGGAA
>METF01000099.1:17346-17434 GCA_001771235.1 Candidatus Zhuqueibacterota bacterium RBG_16_48_16 | reverse complement strand
GGGCCGGCCTTGCTAATGTGAGAAAGAACTTTTTTGCGTCAGACCTTGTCCTGCGATGATAAGTCTGCCCCGAACTTGATTCGGGGCC
>METF01000099.1:3206-17242 GCA_001771235.1 Candidatus Zhuqueibacterota bacterium RBG_16_48_16 | reverse complement strand
CCGCCTCAGTATTCAATAACGGCGGCTATCGCTGTTACAATCGATCTCATGATTTCAGGCGAAACAGTTCCTATTTTCTCAACGAATCGCTGAGTATCAACACCGCGTAGTTGTAACGTGTCAACCACGGATGTCTTCGTCAATCCATTTGTGCTATCTGGAACCACTTTCACATGCCATATATTCTGAGCGAGGTAATTTTTCCATTCGGTCAGCGGAGCTACCAGCTTGATTGGCAACACGCCCACTGCATCTGAGTTAATGACGACAACTGGTCGAGTCTTGCGGATCTCGGCACCAATTGTCGGATCAAGATTCACCTTCCAAATATCGCCCCGATTAATATTCATCAATAAAGTCTCCGCCTTGCCATGATAGACGTTCCGTTTCTGTCCGTTCGTAATGGGCAACCAACTGTTCGGCCTGCCGCGCCATTATTCGACGTCGTTCACTCAGGGGAAGAAGCATAAAATCGAGTTGCGATGATTGCACGTCCACTTCCTTTTTGGCCAAATCAACCAGAAAATTATAAGCGAGCGGTAACTTCGTAGCAGGAAGTTGATTGACCAACTCTTGAATCTGAGAATAAGTAATTGTGTTCATACTTATCACCTTGCTTTTGGTTGTCATGTCAAAATCTCATAAGAATCAGAATACAGCATAACATTGAGAAATTTAAAACAAATTTCAAATCATGCAACCGCTTTTCTTTTGATTGTCAGTTCGTGTGAATTCATCGATGTGTTTCATTCAGCGCATAGAGGCTTGCCTGAGGCGCTAGCAGGGCTTGTGGCTCAGTTCTCCGCGAACCATTGAAATTCCTTACCTCACTCTATTCTTTCCTATGGACGTCTTTAAATTTTATGTAATAATACATCAACGACCAGCGTTAGGCAAAGCCTGCTCCGAGTACTTTTCGGAGGGCAAAGTCGCGAGACGATGTCTATAGGAAGCCTGCCTCGTTGGATAAATTATCCTACGGGGCCTGTAGCAAAGCGACGAGCCTGAGCCTGTCCTGATCGAAGCGAAGGAAACGGGAACGCCACCTGCCTTCGCAGGTGCAAGCTCCGAAGGCCGAGTCCGCGGGCAAGTCCCGAAGAATCGGGATCTGCGATGTAGCACAAGATAACAGAGCCCGGTGATCTGAGTTGGACGCGGTAAATGGCGCGGTTGTGTTATTTTATTATGGTAATATATTCACAATTACTCTTTTATATCTTGATAATTGAGGCTTTCCCTTGTCTGTAACTTTCAAAATAAAATGAGCAGTCTCTTTTCTTTCAACCTCAGGAGCTATCACGTAGATCCCACGCGCATTCTCGGCGGAATCGATTTTAATAAATTTTTTATATGAACCAGCCTCCGGATAGTGAAACCACAGGTAACTGAGGTTATCGCCATCAGGATCCGTAGTTTCGCTGGCATCCAAACTAAAGCCTTCACCAGGTTTTACAGTTATTTGTTCAGCATGCCCTAATACCGGAACCGGTGGATGATTGGCTTCCTGATAGGTTTTTGTGCACCAGTCCATGCGGGCGGCAAAATCATTTTGAAAGTCATCTCGCCAGCGCCACAATGTTACTTTATTATCCGTAAATGTGACAGTGTCCCTTCGAACCGTCCGTCCATATTCATTAGAAATATATGGAGTAAAACTATCCATTGCATTTGTCCGGATTTCCCTTGTCTCTGGTTCAAATGGAACACCCGATCCGCCTTTCTTAAGCGTAGCAAAATCCGGCTTGTACAGTTCGTAACGACCACCCCAACCGCCCCATTCAGGATGCTCTGCTTCATTTAGCCCGTTTGGTATTAATGATAACCACGATGGTGTATCTCCCTCCATTCCGTAAGCCACGTCGGGATATGCAGCGCCCAGAGGACCGTGGCCCTGTTGAATGTTTTGTGCCAGCCAGGTATTGCTAATTTCATCATTGTTTATCCCTTTTACAAAACTATTAATGGCACTCCATGTTGCGCTACCGTAATCATCACCCGGACTAACAATGTAAAATAAATCTGGAAAATTATTTCTGATCCATATCCCGCTGTCGTCCTGGTCTGATATGGTATAAACCCTGAGTTTTGCAATTAATTTTTCTGCTTCTGTTTCTGTTTTTGTATTTCTAATTTTGTACAATGCCTGAGCAAGGGTGTTGGCGCCTCCCCAGACAGATATCCATAAAGGGCGCTCATCTTTTTCCTCAAGTACTTTTATAATCCAGTCCGAACCTTCTGAATCTTTCCCATCGCCAACGCCCAGCATTCCATATTTGGGTAAGCCTTGTTTCACTTTCATGAGAAGTGTTTCAGCATCAGGAAAACCAGCTTCGTGGATAATAAGGCTAGGTTGTACTTTGCCATACGCTTGAATTATTTTTTTTATGGATTCAGGAGCTACTCTGTTTTTTTGCCAAACCGATGTTGTAGCGATTAACCCTTCTATATCAATTTCGTTAGAATATAAAAGCAAACGAACCATGGATTCTGTATCGTCCGGGTCAGCTTCTATATCGGTGAGTATAACGACTCTGTTTTTTTGATGTGCTTGTGCGAAAAGAGATTGCGAAAAGAGCATCAAAGAAAATATAATTAAAGAAAAGATAGTTCTCATAATTATATAACCTCCAGAATTTAGAATTAGTCAGCTAAACAAACAAAGGCAGCTAAATTCTCATAGATGACTTTTTTCTCACTCCAAAGAGGTTCCCTTCATCCAGAAGGGCGCCGACGCGAACCAAAGGAACACGCCTGTCATCATCAGGATAAAATGAGTCGATTTGTCGATCACATGAAAAAACACCAGGAACGCAGGCGCCACCGTCAACAGCAGGCCGAAAAGCGACAATACTTTCAGGATATTTCTCATTTCAATGATTCTTTCTTTTTCTTTGTTGGATCATACTCAGCCCAGTGTACAGCAACACAGACAAGATCCACTCGGGAGCGACCATGAACAACAAATCAGCCTGAATGGATGCCATCCAGGCAGGCTGCGTTCCGAGAAGGCGGGATAACCACTGGTAATTGTCTTTTCCGTAGAAAAAAAGCATGGTCAAAAAAGAACCCATCCAGGCCACGGCTGCCGGCCAGCTCAAGAGCAACCTTTTCTTTTCGGCATAATTGCTGATCAATCCCAGTTTGGGGAATACCCACAAATCGATAAAAATAAATGCGCCGAGCGGCATAAAGAACAGCCCATAATACCCAACGATGCGGTCTAGATAGGCATTGACAGCGGGTATGCACGCGGTCAAAACCATAAACGCGCCCGCGACGAAAGTGACCTTCCATCGTTTCCAGTCGGGGGAAACCACCTGTATCGCCAGTCCGGCGCGGTACAGGGTGGGGTTGGCAGTGGTCCACCCGGCAATCACCACGCAGATGGCTCCTGCAATCCCGGCTCCAAACAAAGCAATGGTCCCCGGTTGTGGATTGCTGAATCCTGCGGCGAGGTATGCCGCACAAAGAATCCCCGAGGCAATCCAGGCCATATAATGGCCCAAAAACATGCCAAAGGCCGAAGCAAATCCCTGTGTCCACTTTTTTGCAAAGCGGAAAATCGTGATGTCAGCCAACCCGATATGTTGCGTGGCATTGCAAAGCCAGGCGAAACCGATCACATGCCAGATGGTATACTTGGTATTATTTCCGATCGGCACGCCGGTAAATATCTTTTCATTGGCCACCTTCCAAAATTCACCAAAAGAATTCACGCCCAGGTCAGCCAGAACAGCAAGGGCTGCTGCAATAAAAACAAGGACCATCCAGGGCGCACAGATTTTGGAAAAATGGGCGATCTTTTCAAAGCCCAGAACAGCTAATAGCGCAATGACGGTACCAACAACCAAGGCAAGAAGCATCCAGGGAATGGTGGGGATGGTCTCTCCGTTTACAAAATCAGGATTCGGGATATGAAATGGAATGGATATCGCCGTCACCGCCACGTTGACCATGGCGCCAGCCAATAGGCAAAGAATGATGGCATAGAAGACGCTATACGCAATGGTCAAATAGGGTCCGCACGTTTTTCTCAGTTGCCAATAGATCGTGAGACGGGTCTTTACGCCCACGGGGGCGCACATCAGCGCCCAACTCAGCACCGCCAGAATATTGCCGATCAACAAACCGATAAAAAAATCAAAAGTGGAGACGCCATGCATCACCATGAGAGGACCGAGCACAAACTCCGTACCCGCCACATGTTCGCCGGAAAACATGGCAATAAAAGTTTTCCACCCGTGCAGCTTTTTTTCTGCAACTGGTTCCCTGTCATACTCATAAAGCGCGTCGAGCCGTTCGACAAGAGTGGATTTCTCACTGATGCCTGGATTTTTTTCCGTTCTGCTCATTTCTCTCCTATTCTTTATTCATTGGAAAAGGATTTTTTAACTATCAGCGCCCAATCCGTGCGGCGGTTTGGCGGGTCAAAGGGAACTGTTACCTGCTCGTCCTTGACGGAAATCTGTTTCAGGAATACCCTTTCACCCGTCTTTGCATCGATCCATGTTACATAAGAATAGATACCTTTTTCTATTTTAATGGAAAAAGCAGCGCCTTCCGTAGTAAAAGCGAGATACTGCTCTCCCGGCTCAGCGAGTAAGTAAACCTGCAATGCCGGTTGATCGGCAAGCAATTCATCGTGAGGAACCATTCTGTAAAATGCCACTTCATTTTCCATGACATCCGCGAGAATGCTTATATATCTTTCTGATTGCTGGTAAGGATTTTCTTCATTGAACGGCAATCCTTCGGACCCGCCAACATAGAGTTCATATTCTCCGGCGTGGCCATTCCAGGTGAAAGCAGCGCCGGCTGTTGCACACGCCCAGGCCGACCTTCGCAGATCGTCCTGAGTCGCTTTGGTGCGCTCCTGCCAGTAACGCCGCCATAAGGCATTGCCCTCGCTCATAAAGACCGGCTTTCCCTTGTAACCGAGAAGGCAGGCGATATGGTGGGTCCAGGGCTCTTTGTGGAGGTGCCGTTCCATGTTTTTATCTTCCGCGGCGATCTTGTGATTTTCTACCGCTGCAAAAGTATACTCTGGACGCGCATACTCATTATCACGGGGCGTTTCGTCTTCATAGGTGCGCAGATGATGAAAGATGTCGTATTTTCCGATCAATCGTGCAAATCCAAGCTCCCGATCTTCACGATCCCCCGGAACTTCCCACACAAAATTCCACCCTGCCAGGTTTGCATAAGGCGCAAGCCGGGCAACCATATATCTCACAAATCCGTCTTTCTCTTCATAAGAAAGCTTCCCCCAGTCCGGGCCGTTATTTCTACTGCCGTCCACGCCCAGAAACATGTGCACTCCGATATCATGATCATTGAGCCAGCCAAGGTGTTGCTCCATTCTTCGCCAGACATCCAGGCTCATAGAGCCGAACAGGTCGCCTTCGCGGTATAATGCCAAATCCAAAGTCTCAGGCTCCGGTCCGTCCTTGTAATACTGGCCGAAGCAACACAACGACAAAAGCCAGTTGACCTGAAGGTGATTATATCCCGCATCGAAGAACTTGGAGTAGACGTTTTTCACCACCCAGTCGAAGTTTTGCCCAATCGAGCCGTGACCGGTTTCATAATAGGATTTTATCCAGACCGGATCTGTGCCATTATAGGCGAACCAATGTGGATTTTTAGCATAAGGTTGAAGAACTCCCCTGCCCGCGCCTTCGGCGACACAATCAATCGTTCCGATTCCGCCTTTTGCCCCATCGGACCAGGTGTATACATAACTCCATTTGCCCGCTTCATCAGGCATAAACCTCATTTTCCATATAGCGCCTTCGGAGTCTCCTTTGCCGTTGCCGTCATAAAATCCCAAAAAATTATAAAGTCGTCCGGAGGGCGCCTGATATTGGACATTCAGTGTGACATCCGTAAAGTGATTGATGTAGTCTTTATCATTGACGACTTTACGCTCAAAAACACGGTAAAGCGGCACAGTGGCAGTCTGGGCGGATAAAGCTCCGAACAATACAAGGTTTATGATAATTGCTTTTAATCTCATAATTCCCTCATTTTTATGAATCGGCATTGTTGACTTATAGCAAAGCAATACTGTTAATTGTGCTACAAACCAAGCCACTGATTAAAGCGGCTGTGCTATTTTATTTTGGTATGATACTCACTATAATTCGTTTATATCTTGATAACGGAGGGTTACCTTTATCTGTAACTCTTAAAATTTACAATTAGTCAACAAAACAAACATACAAAAATACCTGGATTCTCATAGATTACCGTATGTGCTCATAAAACCTCTCATGGATTGAACAAATTTAGTCTTTCGGTTAGTATGATCCACCACGTCAGGTTTTATGCGACTTGGTTTGATAAAAATGTCAAAGCATTGACAATGTCTCATAAATTCAGTTACATCCCGTTGCAGGACGCCTGATTTATTCTTATATGTGCGCCAGCAATTGCATTGCTGATTCGGATAATTTTTCAGCAGTCATGCCGTAATCTTTGAATATCTCCAATTGGCTGCCCGTAACCGTATATTCATCTCTGATCCCGACAACCTTGAAAGGCAAGGAAATTCCTGCCTGCATCAAATGGGCGGCACACGCTTCGCCCAAACCGCCATACACCAAATGCTCTTCCACCGTTATCATTATCCTGCATTTTTTTGCTGTTTCGATGACCGCTTTTCCATCCAAAGGCTTGATGGTGTGCACACTGACAACGCGGCATGAAACGCCTTTCTGTTCTAAAAGTTGTGCAGCCAGCAGCGACTGAACAACCGTTTCACCCGCAGCAATAAAAGCAACATCATCACCTTCACGGATTATGATGGCTTTTCCCAATTTGAAAACAGCATCCGGTTTATGCACATGTTCAATCGCCCTTTTGCCGAATCGAATATAAACGGGATGCTGCATTTCCACAGCCAGTTTGATGGATTCGCGCGTTTCAAAGTTATCGGCGGGAGCAATGATTGAAATATTGTTAATCGCGCGTAACGCTGCAATGTCATGCAATGAATGATGCGTCGTCCCTAAGGCGCCATAACTGACTCCGGCGCTAATCCCGATCAGCTTGACGGGATGATCCGAATAGCAAACGTCATTTTTTATCTGCTCGAGAGAACGAGCCGTCAGAAAACAAGCCGGTGAGACTGCAAAAACCTTTTTTCCTGCCGCTGCCAGTCCGGCGGCAACGCCGACGAGGTTTTGTTCGGCAATGCCGACTTCGATCATTTGATCCGGAAGCTGTTCTCCAAAAGGTACTAATTTCCCGGAACCGCGCGAATCACTGGTAACAACAACAATACTTTTGTCCTTTTTTGCCAGATCAATCAAGGTTTCCGAAAAAACCTCCAAATTGGCTTTGCCTGATTCCAATTGATTCATATTGAGTATGCCGTTAATCCGTATAATTGTCGATTACTTGTACCAGCGCTTGATCCAATTCCTGTATGGCTTGTACCAATTCCGCATCTGTCGGTACATGATGATGCCATGTATGATTATTTTCTATAAAGGAGACTCCTTTTCCTTTGATTGTATGGGCGATAATCACACTGGGCTTTTCTCTTTCAAAAGGGACGCTGTTCAGGACTTCTGTCAACGCCTCAATATCATGTCCGTCCACATGCTGTACGCTCCAGCCAAATGCGCAAAATTTCTGTTCCAAAGGATCTGTGGCGCAGACATCTTTTGTCCAACCGGTAATTTGAAGTTTGTTAAAATCGACGATTGCAATAAGATTGTCCAATTGATAATGCGCCGCCGTAAGCAGCGCTTCCCAATTGGAGCCTTCGGCCAATTCTCCATCGCCAAGCAAAGTATAGACTTTATGATTCATGCTGTCCATTTTCTCTGCCAAAGCAAGTCCAACGCAAAATGAAAGACCATGTCCCAAAGCGCCTGTGTTATGCTCAACACCGTTCACTTTACGGGTTGGATGTCCCACATAGTGTGAACCGTGACGACAAAGTGTATTCAAATCCGATTCCGGGAAAAAGCCTTTATCCGCCAGAACCACATAAAGCGCTTCTACGGAATGTCCCTTGCTTTGAATATAATGATCTCTATTGGGATTCGTAAAATTCTCAGGTGTCACATCCAATATTCGATTATAGAGTACGTTCAGGATGTCGATGCAGGAAAGACTGCCGCCTGTATGACCAGCATTTGCATGCTTGATGTAAGTCAATAACTTTTTTCGATAATTTATTGATTTTTCTCTTACTTCCCGGACTGTCATGAACCTTCCCTTTTTCAAAATTTGTAATAGTTCATCACGTCATGTGCCCTTCGACTCCGCTCAGGGCACGGGTACCGTTGGCTGAGCGGAGTCGAAGCCAGATTATTCGTGCAAATACAAATCCCAGCCCAGATAACTGTCTATCGCTTCGGCCAGAATACCGCTGACATTCCCCCGTACCATAGCCACATGATGCTCGAAACCGTTTTTGCATAAATATTTCAACAGCGTTTGCAAATTTTGAACTCGTGTTACAGCAATACCGCCATCCATTCCATACGCATCGTCTGTAAATTCTCCTTCTCCAAGATAGGATTTAATCATACCAAGGGTATCGTCTGTGGAAATTCGGAAGAAGGTCATCGGTCCTGCTTTGACTTTGCCTTTAACAGCGCCAAAACAGTTAGCCTGCCCAAGAGTGGTTCCCAAAACATCGAGATTGGATATTTCAACCTCGTTTTCGAAAAAGCTTTTCGGGTAATTGCTGCAATGGGTGCACACACACATATTGCGGTCATCGCCAAAGTTGTTGTTCCAGTCCAGTATTGCCGAAGGCCTGCCCGAGGCCAGCGCCAGCATATACATAGATATCACGCCCGCAATGTCCACTTCACAGGCGCATGGTATCATTTTTTCACCGAGCATACTCATGGAAATGCACGTGGCGCAGCCGTAATTATTCTGAACCGATGACCAGCATTGAACGCCTGCTGCATCGATTTCATTTTCGGCAATCCATTTTTCAATGGCGACGCCTAATTTGGCCTGCAATGTAATTTTTGATTCATGAATGTAGGTGGGTATTTTGCCGTACTCCTTTATTTCACCTATTTTGGTTTTTAAAACGCCGGCCTGGTCATCGACGCGCTGCGCTTCGCCTATGATTTCCGATAAATCGACCGGCACCACGGTTATGCCCGATTCCTGCAAAAGCTTTTCACTGGCGCGCATAGTTTGAAAAGCAGCCGGGCGTGCGCCGATTGCGCCGATCCGGGCATGTTTTAATCCTACCACCACGCGGCAAATGGCGGCAAAGCGTTGAATGTCCTTTCTGAAAATATCGCTGTCAACTTTGCACGTGTGAAAAGTCGTATCGGTGAATGGGATGCCATATTGGTAAAGATTATTGCAGACCGAGAGCTTGCCACAGAAGGAGTCGCGACGGCTTTTGACATCCACCTTATCGTTATCGTCGTCTTCCGCATGAACAAGGATAGGCACGTTCAGCTCGGCATATTTGAGCGCATTCACCACGCCAAGCTCATCACCAAAGTTGGGAAGCGTGACGAGAATACCATCTGTGATATTGCGGTTTTGGCTGAACAATTCAGCGCATTTACGGGCATCCTGAAGCGTTTCGACGGCGCCGGTGGGCGTAGCTTCGGCAGGCAGGATAACCACCTCAAAACCCATTTTTTCGAGTTCGGCGAGAATCTTTCGCCGGCCTTCCTGCGCCAATTGAAAGTTGAAAATGTTTCGGGTTCCGATGATGATTCCAAAGGTAAGCTTTTGTTTATAAGCCATGATTTTATATTCTCCTCTAATTCATTTATCTTTCAAAAATGACTGGCAATCAGATTTCTTTTTTCTTTTGAATTTTATCAATAATAACGGCCAGCAATATCACCAGACCTTTGATAACCTGCTGCCAAAACGGTGATACATTTAACAGAACCAAAATGGACATATTGGGGACTAATTGCAGCTCCTGGTGAATAATTGAAATACCAACCTGCCGGGCATCGGTGGTATCTTTAAATACCACTTTCTGTCCATTGAATAACAATTCGCCGTCATATTCGGTATAAACTCCGGACAGAATATTCATAAGGGTCGACTTGCCCGCGCCGTTCTCGCCGACAACAGCATTGACCTTTCCGGCATATACGTTGAGATCGACTTCATGGAGAGCCCGCACACCCGGAAAATGTTTTGAGATTTTCCTGGCCTCGATGACCACATTATCCGTTGTAAATCCTTTCAACGGGCAGCCTCAATTTCTAACGGGATGATAGATATCTGTTTCGTTATATTTTCCGAATTAATTTCAAGAGCCCCAATAAATTTTATCGTCTCACCAGGGGATAGCGAATCGAGTCTCGGGATCACTCTTTCCAAAATCAACTTGTTTAATTCGGTCGCAACCGCATTAAAATCCATCGTATTCTCAAAGTCATCGATCTTGAAAAAGCCGGTAGCATCCCGGGCAGCATTGCCAAAAATGTATTTTGTCCGGAGGTTGTAATTTGCATAACCATCCGGCACTTCAACGGGAATTTCTTCAGATCCCGGCGTCACTTGTTTTGCAAAACCCTTCACCAATAAATAATACGTTGAAGTAATACCGATCGCCTTTCCATGTTGGCGTATCAATGATTCAGGATTATCTGCCAATTGCGAATCAAATAATTTTAAATCGATGGCCGATTTAAGTGCTTCATCCAGTTTGTTGTTCCAGAAATAGTTTGCTTTCTCTGCAGGATCAAAGTTCTTTATGCCTTCCTCTACCTTTTTCGCATCGAGCTTTGCGAAATATACCGAATTGTAAAGAGCAATAACTGCCAAAAGGGAAATAACAGAAATGCTAATATATTTCTTCATTTGAGCCTGTATTTTAATATCAAGCGTCAGGAATCAGTTTGCTTTTCCATAAGCGATGTAATTACCGACATTCTCTTTTGTGACCAGCTCCACAGCCACAGGTACTTTTTGACTAAAATCGCGTTCACCTTTTATGTGCCTGTCGGCATATTCGGCTGCTGTTTTGGCCATCGTTTTGGGAAACTGCATGCCGGTGGCTTCTATTTTGCCATCGCGTATGGCGTCCACAACGTCGGCAGCGCCGTCGAAACCAAAGATCATGATCTTGTCCGCCTTTCCTGCTGCGCGTACAGCCTGATATGCACCCATAGCCATCGCATCATTGCCACAAAAGACTGCATGAATATTGGGGTGCACCTGCAGCATCGATTCCATCACTTCCATCGCTTTGTTGCGATCGAATTCACCGGTTTGCTGCGCTACCATTTTCAGATCAGGATAATTATCCACCACGCTATGGAAACCTTTGGAACGATTCCAGGTATTGTTGTCGCCAATCAAACCGAGGATTTCCACATAAGTGCCTTTCCCATTGAGCTTTTTAACAAAATACTGACCCAGGAGTACGCAACCGGAATAATTATCCGAGAGAATCTGGGAAACGGCCAGATTATTGGCATCGATTTCCCTGTCCATACAGAAAACCGGAATCCCGGCTTTTTGGGCGGCTTTAACATTTACGACAGAACCTTTCGCATCCGTCGGATTAAATAGAACGGCTTTAAATCCGGAAGCAATAATGTTGTCGAAATGTTCGGTCTCCTTTGATGGGTTATTCTGTGAATCTAAAATGACCACTTCATAACCGAGTTCTTCAGCGCGCTGTTTGGCTGTTTCGCCAAGCACCACAAACCAGGGGTTGTTCAGGGTCGAAATAACCACAGCTATTTTCTTCACTTTATCATTCGATTTATCCAAAGATGAACAAGAAGACAAAATTAAGCATGTTATTAATATGCTTATTATAAAAGTGATGTTTCGTGTTCTATTGATGATCCCCAATACCGGTTTTTTCTGTGTCATAATTTATACTCCTTGCTGAGTGATGATCCCTTTGCCGCGTTCAGGACAGATTGAACGGCACGCTGCCAGCCGTTATATAATTGTTGTCGTTGATCATCAGCCATCACTGGCTTAAATTCCCGATCTACCTGTCGCATAGTCTGTAATTCGTTTAAATCTTTCCATATCCCGACTGTCAGTCCGGCCATGAACGCAACCCCAAGCGCCGATATCTCTTCAGCCCGGGTGCGGATGATCTTGCCGTTCACCATATCCGCTAAAAATTGCATGAGAAAGGCATTGCGGGTCGGACCACCATCCACGCGAAGCTCTTTCAAAATGAGTCCCGAGTTCTGCGTCATCAAATCGATCAAATCACGCACCTGATAGGCAATCGCTTCGAGAGCTGCGCGCACAATATGCGCTCTTTTTGTACTCCGGGGCATGCCGGATATGGAGGCACGCGCGCGGTTCTCCCAATAGGGTGCACCCAATCCTGCAAAAGCGGGCACCAGAAAGACGCTGTTATTATCCGGAACCGAAAACGCCAGCTGTTCGGATTCTGCCGCGTTCTCCAACAGTTTCAGGTCATTCACAAGCCAGTTGATCGTATCGCCGGTACAGTGGATGTTTCCTTCAAAAACATAGCTCACAATGCTGTTACTGCCCCAGCCAATCGAGGTTACGAGTCCTTGAGGACTTTTTTGCGGTTGTTTGCCGATATTCATCATAATAGATGATCCGGTTCCAAAGGTCGCTTTTGCCATTCCCGGCTCAAAGCAATTTTGACCAAAGAGCGCTGCATGTGAATCACCCATCACACCCGTAATCGGGATTTCGCGCTCAAACAGATTTCCGACATCAGTATAACCGAACGCAGCGTCTGAAAACAAGACCTCAGGTGCCATTGAAAAGGGAATATCCAACAATTGCAGTAAATCTTTATCCCACGTCAAGTCATAAATATTAAGTAGCATCGTCCGGCAGGCGTTTGAATAATCAGTTGCAATGACTTGCTTCCCTGTGAGATTATAGATCAACCATGTATCTATTGTGCCGAATACCAGGTCTCCGGCGGCGGCTTTTTCCCTTGTACCTTTAACATTGTCTAAAATCCATTTGATTCCGGTAGCAGAAAAATACGGGTCAATCAGCAAACCTGTCTTTTCTTCTACCATCGCGTTATATCCCGCTTCGCGAAGCTCCTTGCATAGTTGCGCGCCTCGCTGGCATTGCCAGACAACCGCATTATAAACCGGTTGCCCGGTTTTTCTGTCCCACACAACAACTGTTTCACGCTGATTGGTAATCGCCACAGCAGCAATACACTGCACATTTGTATTGCTTTCTGTCAACACTCTGCGAATGGCCGTTTGCGTTTTTTCCCAGATCTCAATGGGATCATGTTCCACCCAGTCGGGCTGTGGATAGAACTGCCGGTGATCTTCCGTGCAGCGATGAACAATCTGTCCATCGGCATTGATAATAAGGACTTTGGTACCGCTGGTACTTTGGTCAATCGTCAATATTTTCTTATCGTGATTCACTTCTTATTCTCGGGTATATTTATTAATGCCATCGCTAATTGAATAATAGCCATTCATATTCATGATAACCTGTTTTTGGAAAATAACTCGGTCTCAACCAATAATTATTTTATCAGTTGGTGATTGACCGATAAGCTTTGTTCCGATTTTAATAGGACTGATTTCATGGTGAACTTATCATTTCCTGGTGTGTGGTAAAAATTGACTTGACGGATTCATCGACTGTCGTTAATTCATTCTATAGATACATGAGAAACCACCTTTTTTGAGGGCAAAATATGCTGAATTCCGAGATTCTAAATATTTTCGATAACAGTCGTCCTGAATTCAAACCTTATGGATTTACAGTCGAAATGTGGACACCAAAGCTGATGCCAAGACCGGACAGACATAATGAAATCGAAAAAATGACAATCTTTATTGCCCGTAATTACATGCGGCCGATAAAAAACGGAGATATCGGAAAGGCTGTCGGACTGCATCCGGATTATGCCAATACAGTATTTAAAAAATCCTTTGGCATGACGTTGAATCAATATTTACTCCAGCAAAAAATTCTTCATGTGCAAAGACAGCTCTCGGTGTCAAATGACAGTATCACTGAAATTGCTTATGAAGCGGGTTTTAATTCTTTAAGTCGATTTAATGCAGCGTTCAGGGAAAAGT
>METF01000099.1:3035-3131 GCA_001771235.1 Candidatus Zhuqueibacterota bacterium RBG_16_48_16 | reverse complement strand
TGTACATTTGTTTCTTTTGAATTCGGTAATGTTTCATCGCTGCAATCCTGGCTTTATAGCTTTTGGTAATTAAGTTGGGGGTCGATACCCCAACTT
>METF01000099.1:0-2823 GCA_001771235.1 Candidatus Zhuqueibacterota bacterium RBG_16_48_16 | reverse complement strand
CGGCGTTATCAGGCGACAATTTGATTTGTTCGCGCCACGCTTCGGCCTCCCGTTTGAAAATATAGACCGCACCAGAGTCGCCGGAAGTGTTGATGTCACCGGGAGCGCCGACGAGAACAAAGTCTCCGGCAATGGCCACGGTCAAGCCGAAATTATCGTCCGCCTGGCCGTCACCGGCAAGGAGTTTTGCCTGCTGCATCCAGTTCTCTCCTTCACGCCTAAAGACAAATGCGGCGCCCCTACCTTCCTCGGCGGTCGGGGCGCCAGCCACCAGGTAATTGCCATCAGTGGCCACAGAGCTGCCGAAATTGTCGTAACTAAATTCATTGACCGTGAGTTTTGTTTCTGTTGATTGAGCCCTGGCGCTGGCCAGGGTGAATAGCAACGCCAGGATTGAACACTGATTAAAAGGTTTCATTTCGATTTCCTCCAGGAAAAAGAAAACTAACACCGTTGCTGTGCTGCGGGGCGACTTCACGCTTGGTCGGATTAAAAATCATGCCGCCGTCGCCCCGTCAGCACGAGCACGGCGTTAGACAACTACTACTTAACGCCAATCGCCGACTAGAATAAACGGGGCCCAATAAAAAGGGGAATCGTACTCCTTGCGAACTGCTAACATAGCCTCTTGGAGAGCAATTGCTTTAGATTTCTGAATACGTCTATTTTTGTCAAATAAGAGACTATAAAATTTTTTCATTAATTGCGCGGTGGATTTGTCATTGACTGCCCAAAGACTAACAAGTAAGGTCGAAGCGCCTGCATATAGGTAGGCCCGTGAAAGGCCCACTAATTCATCTCCAAGACTAATTTCACTTTGGCCGGTTTCGCAGGCACTTAGAGTTACGAGATTAGCGCTTAAACTCAATTCCATAATTTCAAGCGCAGTTAATTTTTCACCATCAGCAAGAATGACGTGAGAGTTCAGAGGATTATTAGTATCAAACCTCCCATGACAAGCTAAGTGAATGAATTCTTTATTTTCTAACTCAAAAGAAACATCTTTTTTGGATGCGTTCATACCTAAGCAGGGTGTAACATTTAGGATTTGAGCAACCTCGTTTGCTTCTTTTTCTGCCCATTTCAAGTCCATAGTGGGATTTCCCGCTACAAACGCACTAAATTTTTTTGCCTGCTCACTTTGGGGATGCCTCTTTATGATACGTTCCAACGATGTTGCACTTGGGGCATAAGCAATAGGGAAAAAATCGATTAAACTTTGTCCCCCTATACTTAGTGCATGGATTGGTAGATAGTGAAGCAAACTATGGGGTACAAAATACACGAGACCGACACCCTCCAAATGCTTTACTATTTTATCAAAAAGCCAATCTCCCATTTCTTGCCAATGCTCTATTTTACTTCTGGGGTTAAAATCTGGAAGTTCGCCGAGATAAATTCCATCTTTCTCCAATGATTTTATAGCAGAAAAAATATCATTTTGGGAAATCGGTACTTCAATAGTAGTGGGTTCTTCTTTTCCATTGCGTATAATGAAGCTTATGATCTTATCTGGTAGGGCACAGAATTCCACTAGAGCAATATCGATCTCAAATTTGTTTATCATTTGTTGAAGATTCTTATATTCGAGTGGATCGCCACGACGTAACCTTACATACTCTTTATCTAATGATTCGAGTTCGTCCCAAACTCCTTTCAAATCGGTACTTTTGGCTTCCAGTTCATTCATAAAACGATTTTTTTCAAAATCATTTCTGGCTTTGTGAATAGCAATATCTATCTCTCGAACTGCATTTATTAAAGAGGCTTCTTTTTCGATTAGGAATTTTTTCTCTTCTGGAAGAGATGGTTTAGGAAAGAAGCCATAACCTAGTTGATCGATAAAGAACCTCCCCTTGCCTGCATCGGCTAGCTCAAGAGCCTCTATTTTCCGTCCCACTCTTAGACAGGTTTCAGCCATACGAGCGTATAGTCGGGAATTTTTTTCTCCAAACTGAAGCTTCACATCTTTGCTAAAGGAATTAGAACGCAATCTTTCTAATGCTTGAATAGCACTTTTATATGTAGCATACGCAATAGACCATTGGGAATTTTCATAATAAAGATCACCAAGATTTTCTGCAGCCTTTCGTTCAAATTCATCTAGCCTGTAGGTTTGTGCACCGTTTAAAGCAGCTCGATATGCTTCGATAGCCTTATTAATATTTTCAGTTCGATTCCCTTTAACACGAAAGCGCCAAGCATTTCCAAAGTTTAATTGACTTACGCTCCATTCCACAGGAAAGTCATTTATCGTTCTTACCTCTAAGGCATTGCTTAAGGCTTCTATGGCTAATTCAAGGTTCTCGGATTTATCACCATTAATACGTTCGCAATAAACAAGTCCTAAATCGTTTTGCGTATTTGCCCATTGTGCAGGAAAGTTATCTCGAGTTCTCACCTTGAGTGAGGTTTTCAGATGGTATATAGCCTTCTCAAGATTTTGCGCTTTATCGCCTTGAATGCGATCGTGATAAGTGGTTCCTAGGTTATGTTGAGTGTCCCCCCAATCGACCGAATTTTCCTCAAATGTTCTATACTTTAAGGCGGCAGTATAAGCTGCGATAGCAAGTTCCAGATTTTCCTCTGGGTTTCCATGAATTCGTTCAGCATAGACATTCGCAAGATTATTTTGTGTGCCAGCCCACTGAACCGGAAATTCGTATTCTGTGAATACAGTTAGAACTTCTTTGTAGATCTCTATAGCTCGTTCTTGATTCTGTGCTCTATCGCCACGTATTCGGGCACCCAATGTTGTGGCCAAACAGACTTTAGTCAATGCCCAATCTGCAGGATATTTATTTCGTGTTCTAATCTCTAATG
>METF01000098.1:5401-5751 GCA_001771235.1 Candidatus Zhuqueibacterota bacterium RBG_16_48_16 | reverse complement strand
AACAGTAGAAGTAGAACATATCGTTCGCGAATCCATTCCGCTGAAGAAAGGCCATAACAACGGCCAGGTTCTCAGGATTCTCACCTATCATCGCATCGCCCGGCGCGAGGATTTTGCTTTTCTAAATCCACGCCTCATCAGCGCGTCGCCGGAGATGTTTTATCGGCAAATGAGGTATTTAAAGAGACATTATCAGGTGATGTCCGCCGAAGAGGTGTTGATGGCAATTGATAACAGCGCCTCCATCCCGCCTCGCTCTGTGATGATCACCTTCGATGACGGGTATGTTGATTTTAAAATTCACGCCTGGCCGATCCTGAAAAAATTCGGACTGCCGGTGACCTTGTTCG
>METF01000098.1:5236-5386 GCA_001771235.1 Candidatus Zhuqueibacterota bacterium RBG_16_48_16 | reverse complement strand
CGGGCCGGCCGGAGCGCTCCTTTTGGTGGGACAGGCTTTACCGGGCGTTTAAAAAGGCACGTGAAGAACGTTCCGATGAGCGGCTGTTAAAGTCGCTGCCCATCGCATTGACAGACACGTCGTTGTCATCGCTTAAAAGCCTTCAGGAAT
>METF01000098.1:5002-5110 GCA_001771235.1 Candidatus Zhuqueibacterota bacterium RBG_16_48_16 | reverse complement strand
AAGGCGTGGCGCTTGGCCCTCATACCCGCAACCATGCCATATTGAAGGAATTGAGCGAGGAGGATATCGAGAATGAAATCCGGGGATCGATGGATGACCTGGAACGGC
>METF01000098.1:1787-4948 GCA_001771235.1 Candidatus Zhuqueibacterota bacterium RBG_16_48_16 | reverse complement strand
GGGTTGTCAACATTCTGCGGGATGTTGGCATCAGACTGGCCTTCGGCACTAGAGACGGCCACAACAAATGGTCGGCGATGGATTTGCTGAGATTGAAAAGGACAAATATCACGCCCAGGACGAAGCTAACCATCTTTAAGCTTCGTCTGCTCAAATCCATGGGCTACATCGATCGACTGAGACATCGAACATGGAACTAGCACGGCAATGCATCTTTTCATACGGATAGCCAAGGATTTCTGATCGCCCAGGAATTCCATTCCTGGGCGTAACAATGGATTAGGGCTTCCAGCCCCAATCCGAACCTGAAAAACAGAAAGACAAAATGCAGCGATTTAAAATCCATATTGATCTGGAAAAAAATTGCCTTTTGGAAGATGGTGATGTCATTTGAATTCAACAGGAGCTAACAGCATAAATGGGGGCGGAAGCCCCACTCTATCACCCGCCCTGGATTAGAAATCCAGGGCGATCAGTGATTAGGACTACAACGAGACTTTAAACATCAATTTACCGAGAGCATATCGAATGGCATTGGCAACTGAAGAAATCGTAGAAAAAAAGATTCAACCTGTGAAACAGCTTAAAATTGCCTATATCATGTCGCGGTTTCCCAAGCTGACCGAGACTTTTATATTATATGAATTGATGGCACTGCGTGATGAAGGCGTGGAGGTCGAAATATTCCCGCTGCTAAGAGAGAAGCAAAGCGTCGCGCACCCGGAGGCAGACCGGCTGGTGCGGCTGGCTCATTACCAGCCGTTTATTTCTTTGCCGATCATCAAAGCCCATTGGCATTATTTGATGAAAAAACCATGGACCTATCTAAAAATGCTTTATGAAGTTCTCGCAGGCACAGCCGGTAGCGTGAACTTTTTCTTCGGCGCATTGGGAATTCTGCCCAAGTCCGCTCTCTTTGCCAGAACCATGCAGCAGCTCGGCGTCGACCACGTCCACGCTCATTTTGCCACGCACCCGGCGGTCGCCGCTCTGATCATCTACCGGCTGACCGGCATTCCTTTCAGCTTCACCGCACATGGCTCCGACCTCCACGTGGAGCGGCGCATGCTGGATAAAAAAGTCCAAGCGGCCAGCGTCGTGGTCACGATTTCTGACTATAATAAAGAGCTGATTATCGAGGAATGCGGAGAAAAATTCAGGGAAAAGATTAAGGTCATTCGCTGCGGCACGGATCTGGATTTATTCGCTCCTCCGTTTGAAAAGGACAGTGAAACTCAGCTCCGGATAGTATGCGTCGCCTCGTTTGAAGAGGTGAAAGGCCATACCTGGCTGGTCAAAGCCTGCGAGCTTCTGAAAACGTGGGGGATCGATTTTGTCTGCCACCTGATCGGCGAAGGGCCCATTCGCCGGCACATCGAACGGGAGATTTCAGAAGCGCGCTTGGATCGACAATTTGTGCTGCACGGCGGCCTGGCCCGGCAGGACGTGATCGATCTGCTGCGCAGCGTCCATGTCCAGGTGCTGCCCAGCGTGCCTACCCAAAATGGCAAAAGAGAAGGCATACCGGTCGTGCTCATGGAAGGCATGGCCTGCGGCTTGCCGGTTATTTCGAGTAACCTGTCCGGTATTCCGGAATTGGTCGAGCATGAACGATCCGGTATTTTGACGGAGCCTCGGGATTATCTGGCACTGGCCCAAGCGTTGAAGAGGCTTTATGAAGACAAAGAGCTGCGCCGGACAATGGGTCGAAATGGCCGCGCCAAAGTCGCCGAACAGTTCGACCTGAAAAAAAACGCGAAAGAATTGTATCGACTTTTGGCTCTGCAACATACACGATAATCACAGTGATAGCTTTGCTATCCTGGAAATACAACGTAACTTTTCATGCCATTCAGGAGGAATTAACATGGCCGCGGCGGGACGCCCGATAATGATGGAAATAACTTATTTTCCATGGTAATACATATTTTTCACGACCTGGTGCCCTGTGGGAATTATTTATGAGCTGATCAGGTTAGTAAGGTTTTCACCAAAGACAAAGGTGTGAGACATGTTCAAAAAGATTTTTCTGTATCCTTTCCTTGCCGTCGTCCTGCTGATTCATGCGATGCAAGCACAGCAAGCTCCGGATTCACTGATCGTCGCCCATAAAGTAAGCACCGACACCGTCAATTACGACGCCGACGATGCCGCTATCTGGATTCATCCGACGGATTCATCAAAAAGCCTGATCATCGGCACGGACAAAGGCACTTATCCCAACGGCGGACTGTTTGTCTGGAACCTGGACGGAACGCTGCGCCAGCGGATCAACATCAGCCATCCGAACAGCGTCGATGTGCGACACGGTTTTAATTTGAGCGGCCAATCGATAGACATCGCCGTAGTGACCATGCGCGACCATGAAGAGATACGCGCCTTCAAGATCGATCCCGACTCGCTGACCCTGGTTGATGTTTCGACCAAAGATAAGATGAGAATTTTCGTCTCACCCTTGGGATTGACGCTGTACAAGCGGCCATCCGATGGGGCCATCTTTGCGTTCGTAAGCAGTGGATCGACCAAAATAGACAAACGTCTTTGGCAATTGCGATTAGAGGATGACGGCGAAGGAGGTATTAAGGCAACGCTCGTTCGGGATTTTTGGGATATTCCCACTACTGTTGAAGGCATGGTGGCCGACGATGAGCTGGGCTATGTTTATATTGCCGAGCAGGAAGCCGGCATTCACAAATACTACGCCGACCCGGACAAAGGCGATGAACGGTTGGCGTTTTTCGCCCAGGATGATGGCATCGATGGTAACCGCGAGGGCCTGGCACTTTACACCTGCAAAGACAGCACCGGCTATTTATTGGTATCAAATCCCGGAAACAAATGTATCAAAGTCTATCCCCGCGAGGGCGAAGCCGCCAATCCCCACAGCCACCCTCTCATCACGACGATATATAATACAATCAAAAAAGGCGGTGATGGGATCGATGTCACCAGCGCCCCGGTTTCGGACGGCTTTCAGCACGGCTTGTTGGTCTGGCACGATCAAAAGGCAAAATTGTTCAGGCTCTACGCCTGGGAGGATGTGGCGCAGGGCCATCTGAAGATGCGCACGGATATAAATGTACCGACTTTAATGAACATCGGCAGGCTGAAAGAGGATGATGCCATAAGCCCGCCCGCTTCTTTTCGTTTGGAACAAAACT
>METF01000098.1:1177-1736 GCA_001771235.1 Candidatus Zhuqueibacterota bacterium RBG_16_48_16 | reverse complement strand
AAAATCAGGTCAGGCTCTCCATCTACGATATAAACGGCAAGGTGGTCAAGATGCTGCAAAACGGCAGACTGCGCGCCGGCCAATATGATTTCCTCTGGGATGGCACCACCGAGGCGAACAAGGCCGTGCCCAGTGGCCTCTATCTTTATGTCATGCATGTTGCCGGGACTACCCTTGTTCGCAAAATGACTGTGTTGAAATGAGCATACGAATGAACGGTAAAAAGAGAACACATTACGACCTGTACTCTGCGATGCTCCGGCCCCGCCCACCATGATCATGGTGCCTATCGGCCTTAGCGCAGTCGAGGAACGCCCTCTGACTGACCAGTCATGTTACTCATGGCAATCAAATAAATCAGCGAATCCGGGAGGAGTAATTCACTGCATGAGATAACTTTTTCACCAATTTTTAAGGCCGGCCTCCATTTCCGGCCGAGAGGACTACATCATGAACAGCAAACATCAAGCAGCATCCTGCAAGCAACGCGGCGCAGCGGCAATTGTTGCAGGCCAAAAAATGGTGGCATTCCTATGCCTCATTTCCACACTACTCCTTC
>METF01000098.1:1006-1073 GCA_001771235.1 Candidatus Zhuqueibacterota bacterium RBG_16_48_16 | reverse complement strand
GAGAGCAAGCTGTGGTTCCACGATGGCTACTGGTGGGCATCCATGTGGGATCCTTCGGCGGGCTCGT
>METF01000098.1:214-867 GCA_001771235.1 Candidatus Zhuqueibacterota bacterium RBG_16_48_16 | reverse complement strand
CGCCCCGGAAGCCGATCCCGGAGAAGAAGGCCGCCTCTATCGCTATACCTATAATACGATCACCAAGACTTATAGCCTTGATGCCGGTTTTCCGGTGAACGTCAACGGCGACATTACCGAAACATTAGTGCTCGACAAGGACTCGACCGGAAAGCTGTGGGTGACCTGGACACGAGAAGGCCACGTTTTTGTGAACTGTTCGGCGGGCGATGATCTGACCTGGGGAATACCCATCGAGCTGACCGGCCTGGGTAATGATGTTGCCACGGATGACATTTCTTCCCTGGTCGCATTCGGCGGCAACAAGATCGGCGTTATATGGACCAACCAGAACGATTGGGTGATCAATTTTATGGTTCACAACGATGGCGACCCGGCCAATGTGTGGCAGCTCGTAGAGGAAGCCTACATCGATACCAGTCTCGGCAATGTCGCCGATGATCATATCAACCTAAAGCTCGCAAGTGATGGCGGAACGGTCTACGCGGTGAGCAAAACCAATCTGACCGGTGCAGATGCTAAGATGATCGTGCTGCATAAACGCGAATCCAATGGAACGTGGACGTCGTACGAAGTGGCCAAAAAGAGCGACAAACATACCCGGCCTGTTATTCTCATCGACAGCCGGAATCAGAAGCTGTATGTATTCATGA
>METF01000098.1:0-208 GCA_001771235.1 Candidatus Zhuqueibacterota bacterium RBG_16_48_16 | reverse complement strand
CCAAAGGCGGTCCCGGTAAAATCTGGTATAAAGTGACAGAGCTTTCCACAATTAATTTTGTGACAGGTCCGGGTACGGAATTCATCGCCAGCTCAGAGGATCTTGACATAAACGATCCCTCTTCGACCAAACAAATCGTCAACGGCGAGTCGGGACTACTGGTCATAGCCAGTGACAGTGAGACCAAAAATTATTTTCACAACTATAT
>METF01000097.1:10847-12321 GCA_001771235.1 Candidatus Zhuqueibacterota bacterium RBG_16_48_16 | reverse complement strand
CTGGCAGGCGTTCACGATATCGACCGGCTCCGCCAGGCCAAAATAGCCAACACCTACCGTTGTCCGGCTTTCGATTCCTATGATGATCTGTTAAATAACGTCGATGCGGTCGGCATTGCCGTGCCGACGACCAGCCATTTGGAGGTGGCCAAACGCGCATTGGAAAGCGGTAAAAATATTTTCATAGAAAAGCCCATCACCTCCACGGTGGCCGAGGCCGAAGAACTGGTGGATTATGCTGAAAAGCGTGGGCTGACCATTCAGGTGGGGCACATCGAGCGTTTTAACCCCGCCATCCGTTGTCTGGAACAAAGCCATCTCGAGCCGATGTTTATCGAGTCCCACCGTCTGGCGCCCTTCGATCCGCGCGGAACGGATGTGGCCGTGGTTCTGGATTTGATGATCCATGATATTGATATCATCCTGAGCCTGGTCAAAAGTCCGGTTAAAAAAGTGGACGCCATTGGCGTGGCCGTTGTTTCCGATGAGGCGGATATTGCCAATGCGCGAATCCAGTTTGAAAACGGCTGCGTGGCCAACGTTACGGCCAGCCGCATCTCGCAGCACAAGATGAGGAAAATGCGCCTGTTCCAAAAAGAGTCATACATTTCCATCGATTTTTTGCAGAAACTGACCGAAGTGTTTCGTCTTACGGATGAACAGGAAGAAATTCCCAATACCGTGATTTTGGGACAAATTGAAAAAGGCAGGCACAAAAGGCGCATCGTCTATGACCGGCCAAAGCCGGGCGATGAAGATGCACTGGTTGCCGAGTGGCGCGCTTTTATTAAAGCCGTCACGGAAAAAACGACACCCATCGTCAGCGGGCGGGATGGACTGGAAGCGCTGAAAGTCGCCACCATCATCTCGGAAACAATTTCCGGCCAGACCGTCTCCATGTAAAACAACACTCCTCACAGTAGTGGCTTTCTATTATTTGAGGTCGAGGATCGCATGCCGACGAAGATAATGCTTATCGCCGGGGAGGCTTCCGGCGACGTACACGGCGGAGATCTCGCCAAAGTGCTTCTGCAAAAACAATCGGACCTGGAGCTCTTTGGCGTGGGTGGGGATCGCATGAAGAGCGCCGGTGTGTCGCTTTATTATCATATCAGCGAGCTTGCTTTCATCGGCTTTAGCGAAGTCGCCCGGCACTATTTTCATTTCAGGAAAATATTTTATCATCTTCTCGCCGTGGTTCAAGAGCGCCGACCCGACCTCATCATCCTGATCGATTATCCGGGCTTTAATTTACGCTTTGCTAAAAAAGCCAAAAAGCTGGGGATGAAAATTTTCTATTTCATCGCTCCGCAGGTCTGGGCCTGGGGCCAATCGCGCGCGAAAAAGATGGCCAGTTATGTTGATGAAATGGCCGTGCTGTTTCATTTTGAAGTGGACTTTTTCAGCCGCTACGGCCTGAAGACGCATTTCGTCGGCCATCCGTTGGTCGAACAGCTCAAGCTGACCATGGCGA
>METF01000097.1:9112-10776 GCA_001771235.1 Candidatus Zhuqueibacterota bacterium RBG_16_48_16 | reverse complement strand
CGGCAGGAGGTGCAGCGACTGCTGCCGGTTATGATGGAAACTGCAAGGCTTTTGGTTGAAAAGCATCCTCAGTTGCAGGTTGCCATCAGCAAAGCGAGCGCTCTCGATGGTAATTTTTACGAAAAGATCCTGGCAAATCAGCCAGGCCATGTTCTTGTCGCTGAAGCCACCTACGAGATGATGAAATACTCCCGCGCCGGAATAGTCGCATCGGGAACGGCCACACTGGAGATGGGTTTTTGGGGCACGCCGTTTGTCATCATCTATCGCGTGTCGCCGATATCCTATTCGATTGGCAAACGACTGGTGAAAATTCCAAACATCGGGCTTGTCAATGTCGTGCTTGCGGAAAAAGCGATTCCTGAGCTCATCCAGGACAGGGCGAATCCGGCGCTGTTATCTGTCAAGGTAGAAAAGATCTTGTTTGACCAATCCGCCAGGGAAGAGATAAAAAAGCAACTGGCTCGTCTCCCTGAAAAACTCGGTTCGGCGGGCGCTATCGAACGCACGGCGCAACACGTGCTGGCGATGCTGGGATGATTCCGTTTGTCTTTATGTGATTTTTGCCACAAATGGGTTGCAGAATTATTGTTACTTAGACGATGCATAAAGAAAAGAAAATAAAGCTCCTTACTTTGCTGGCAACTAAACTAGCCTGGCTCCTCATCCTTTTTTTGGGTCACACCGGTCGCATCCGAATAAAAAATCGTAAGTACTGGAATTCCCTGATACGCAAGGGGGAAAAGATCATTATCGTGTGCTGGCACGGACGCATGCTGTTGCCGATTTTTGTGCATAGAAATCTGCACGTCCAGGCGATGGTCAGCGAGCACGGCGATGGAGAATTGATAGCCAAAACGGTCGAACGGTTGGGATATAGCACGGTGCGCGGCTCGAGTAGTCGCGGCGGCACGAAAGCGTTCCGGCAAATGTTACGGGCGTTTAAAGAGCATCCGGTAACCACTATTTTGCCGGATGGCCCTCGAGGTCCCCGACATGAATTTAAGCCCGGAGCCATTTTACTTTCACAGATTTCCGGCGCTTATCTTCTGCCAATGACATTTGCCGCGAAATGGCAAATCTCATTCAACAGTTGGGATGGTTTCACTATGTGGCTGCCTTTTTCAAAGGTGTGTATGTGCTACGGCAAACCGTTCCGGATTCCGCGCAGGGCGAGTACGGAGCAGTTGGAACTGTATCGGCAGCAGATGCAGCAGCGCATGAACAGACTGGTGGAAGAGGCGGATGGATTATTTCGCGCGTAAATGGCCCGGAATTCTTCTCTGGCCTTTTTCTTTGCTCTATGGCCTGGGCATGCAGGCGCGCAATTTTTGCTATGAAAAGAAGATATTCAAAACCCATAAAGTGGATTGTCCGGTCATCAGTGTGGGAAACATCACCGTCGGCGGAACGGGCAAAACGCCGACCGTTGCCTACCTGGCCAAGTGGTTCCTGGCGAAAGGCAAAAAGGTGGCCGTTCTGAGTCGGGGCTATGCCCGTGCGTCAAAAGGTACGGTTGTCGTCGCCACTGACAATGGTGTTGTCAGCAATGTTAAAAGCGCCGGTGACGAGGCTTTTATGCTGTCGCAACAATTAAAGGGAGTTCCCATAGTCGTTGATGAAAACCGGGTGAGAGGAGCGGAGAAACTTGTCCGGCAGTTTGC
>METF01000097.1:0-9089 GCA_001771235.1 Candidatus Zhuqueibacterota bacterium RBG_16_48_16 | reverse complement strand
ACGGCTTTCAACATCGAAGACTGTTCCGGGATGTGGACATTCTCTCAATTAATGCCGGATTTGGTTTGGGCAATGGATTCGTATTGCCCGCCGGGCCGCTGCGGGAGTTTGCGTTTAATATGAAGCGGGGCGATCTTTATTGGGTGAATGATATAAAAAGTTCCGGCAGCGCGGGTTGGCCATTTTTGCGCGATAAACCGGTTTTCCGCGCGGTTTATACATTCGGAGGAGTTTTCAATGTGCGGGGCCCGGTTTTGACAAATGATCTTAAAGGGCAAGTCATCGCCTTTTGTGGTTTAGCATCCCCATCGACTTTTCGAAAGAGCCTTGATGAATATGGCATCGACATCGTCGATATGATCGCTTTTAAGGATCATCACATTTACTCAATGGGGGATATGGGAACCATTCAAAAAGAGGCGGCTAAAAGGAATGCAAAATTTGTTATCACCACGGAAAAAGACTGGGTCAAAGTTGCTTCCTTTGTCAAATCCGATCCGAATTGGCATTACCTGCGGATGCACTTGCAGCTTGAAAATGAGACCCTGCTGGAAAAAGTATTTCATCGATTTTTTTAACTGTCTCATGTTAATACAAGAATTCTCTTGATATTGTTCGAAATATTTGCTAAGATTTTGTCACAACTCAGGTTAATGCACCGAATCAGTTTATGTTTTCTTTGTTGGAGAAGAGAAAGTGGAAGAGAAAAGCAAACGGCCGTTGATATTAATCGTCGATGATGATAAAAATATATGCAAGATGATCGAAGCCAGCCTGCGCAAGGAAAGGAAATATGAGATAAAGACCTCGCTAAACGGTGAGGCTTGTCTTAAAAGCATTCACGACGAGATTCCGGATCTGGTGTTATTGGATATCCAAATGCCCGGCATCGACGGCATTGAAACGTTGAAAAAGATCAAGGAAGAAGATTCCCGGATCCCGGTCGTCATGATGACCGCTCATGGCACCATCGAGCGGGCCGTGAGCACGATGAAATTAGGAGCCTATGATTTTCTCACAAAACCGTTCGCCCGCGACAGGTTGATCGTCACTGTACAGAATGCATTGATCAACAGTTCCCTGCGCCGGGAGGTTGACGAGCTGCGCCTGGAGCTGAAAGACAAGTATGCGTTTGATAACATCATCGGCCAGAGCGGCGGTATGCAAGATGTCTTTCGTTCCATTGAAAAGATCATTAACAGCAACGTCACCGTGTTAATTCAAGGGGAAAGCGGCACCGGTAAGGAATTGATAGCCAGGGCCATTCATTTTCATTCCAAAGCTCGAGCCAGCAAGCCCTTTGTGGCGGTAAACTGCTCGGCGCTGCCGGAGTCGCTGTTGGAGAGTGAGCTTTTCGGCCATGAAAAAGGTGCGTTCACCGGCGCGACAGGCAGAAGGATCGGTAAATTCGAACAGGCAAATGGCGGCACGATATTTCTCGATGAAATAGGATTAATGACCTCGGCCACTCAATCCAAGCTACTTCGTGTTTTACAGGAACGGGAATTCGAGCGCGTCGGCGCTAACGAGCTCATCAAAGTTGATGTGCGCGTCATATCGGCCACCAATAAGGACCTGGAAGAAGAAATGAAGAAAGGCGAATTCCGCGAAGACCTCTATTACCGCATCTCCGTTTTCCCGATCAAGCTGCCGCCACTTCGAGATCGAAAGGAGGATGTCCCTCACCTTGCGGCTCATTTCCTGAAAAAATTCTGCGGCCAGGAGGGCAAAGATATTCGAAGTATATCATCCGATGCATTGGATTTATTGATGGCATACAACTGGCCCGGTAACGTCCGCGAGCTGGAAAACGCGGTTGAAAGGGCTGTCGTGCTGGCCAATAGTGCGGAGGTTTCCGCCAAAGATTTGCCCGCTGCTGTAAAATCTCTTGGTGAAAAAAGAATTTACGAATCGGACGACACTTTGGCCGGCTGGATTGAGAAACTTGAGGAGCAAGCCCTGCGGCAGGCGCTCTTGGAGTGTGAGGGGAATATATCTCAGACGGCTAAGAAATTGGGGATTGGGCGTGCGACAATTTATCGCAAAGCAAAAAAGTACGGCCTGCCCATGGTGAAAAGTTGACATAACTTTTTAATATTATTAACGCTAAATTGGGGAATATTTTTTCCGACAAAGTCGAAAAAATGTTTCGCGCTGAGACAGTGTCTCATTACCTCACAATTTGTCACAACAGCACCTGATCCAACCTCCCTTTCACATCAAAAAATTCATATAGTTATAACGCCAAAAATTTCCGCTTCTCTGGTATACGATTTGCGAACGAGAACACTCAAAGCCTAGTATGTTCATAGCGCACTACCAATTGACTTAAATTTATGGATGTGAAGATGGGCCCATGAAGTTGACAATTATGCGCATATGATAGTGAGGCATAAGGCATGACCCGCATTATTCTACGAGCAAAACAGGGATGGCGGAACGGACACTAGTCTCTAGATGAGGGTTGATGGGTAACTAACGAATGGTATGGGTTGAAATTAGGAAAGCCGCGCATAAATATGAAGAATCCAGAATTAACTTCATTAGTTCAAAAAATTTGCGGGGGGAATTATGCCCAATCTGATCTTGTAAGTTTTATTAATTTAGCGCAGAAAATATCGCTCAGCTACCTCAAATACCAGGAGGTGTTAGGCAAGCGAATTACCGGCGAAAGGCTCGACACCACGGTCGAGATCGAAGATCTATCCATAGATTGCATCGCTGAGCTGTTTTGTTCGGACGGGAAGGGGAACTTTCCTCAACTGCAGAAATATTTCAATCCTTTTATAAACGGAGAGAACGAGATCACAGATTCCGAAGTGCTTATTTTGCTTCGCAGGCTGATCGTTCGTAAAACAAAACAAGAGCTCTCAAGAATTTTCAGAGAGCGCGACCCTGAAGGAGCAAAGATCGTTCGAAATATCAAAGTCGCTGTGCGCAATTCCCAAAAGCTCAGGGTATTTCAGGACATGGGCAAAGAATTCGTTTTTTATACAAACGGCTTCGAGCTGGAGGATAAGGATTCTGTGGACATGAATGGATTAAAAGTGTATTTGCGCAGAGCCTTGCCGCCTGTTCCTGAAGAAATGTTGGATTCGCGCTTTATGGATATTTATAATCCGAACGATTCCGTTGCCAACACCATACGAAAATTACTGATGCAGATTCATTCGCTTTCGGATTACCGTAATTTTATTGCTTTGGACGTGATCGTTAAATTGATGCGAAATGTCAAGTTTGAAGCATTTCGAGAAAAAATGAACTCGGAAGAAAACGTTCCGACACCCCTTGATAACCTGGAATCCAAGGAAATTGAGGGTTTTATAGATATCGTCATGAGGGGCATCTGGGGCAAGATAAACTCACTGTATGTCGACTCGGGCAAGCTCGATGCGGAACGGGCAAAAATTTACAGCAATGCGCTAAGGGATGTGTTGTATGATTTGATTCAGAAAAAAGACAGCTCGTCGTACTATCGCAACCTCAGGTTTTATCTCCCGGAACTTACGCAGCGTGAATATCGGAAAAATGAGCGGTCGGTTTTTGAATATCTCGCAAAAGTAGCAAAAAGAGAATTTCGAGAACATCTGAAAGAATTGCTTTAATTTTTCCGTAATTTTAGGGGTTTGCCTGTATGTTATTTTTAAAATGTAACAAAAAGATACAGGTTTATTACTTTAAAACACGTTGCACCCGCCATGTCAAAATCCATAAAACAGAAAGGTCTTTGTCCAAATCAGAAGCAACTGGAGATGTTGTGCCTGGATGTTGGCTTGAACGAAGAAGAGCGCAAAAGAACACAAATGCACTTGCAGCAATGCGAGAGCTGTTCGGCAAAGGTAAAGGATTTTGATTCCTTTTATTCCGTATTGATCCAGGAGATTACCAGACCGGTTACTAACAAAGTGCTGGATTTTGCCAAAACCCTATCCCGGTCAGATGTGATCTATGGCTTGATTGCATGCGAGCCCCTGCCTGAGGGCAACAACGGCAAGGGACATGCATATAAGGCAAGGCTTATCTTTTCAGCGAACGGCTATGGAGGTGAGAAGAAACTCGCCGATTTTAGCATAAAAGATTTGAATAAATTGGAGATAAACATCCGCTGGATGACGGATTCTCAATACGACTCTACCCTTCTCTACCTATTGACACAGGGAACTGAAGATTACAAAGATTGGAAATTGCACATTCCGGGGGTCAGCGAACAAGTGCGTTTTAACAGCGCCGGCGCTGCGGTCATTCCAAATATAAATTTGACGAAACTCGATAATAAAATATTGTATTTTGATTCCGAAGCAAATGAATCGGAAGAAGAGAACAGACTCGTCCGGTTAGCAAAAGCCGTATTCCCGGCAACCTGCCAGTAACTCCCCAATACCTCACCCGGCAAAGAAAATACCTTTCACCCGTCGGTCAAATCGTCCCGCTCATACATTTTGAAAGTTGACCCGTAACAAATCGAAAAGCCGTTTAGATTTGTTCCAAACCATCCATTAAACATTTTAGGAATGGTTTTTGAAACGGTTTGTGGGCACCGACTATAGTTCGGCGCTTTTCTCATTGGCTGAAATCCCCGGCAGACGTCTGCTAAGCTCTATAAGCTCTATTAGAAAAACTATCTTAACGATTCATCGTTTTTTGCCTGCGGAATAACGCGCTCTGTTTTAAACTGTTTTTCATATTTAGAAAAGCCTTGACATGCTATTTTTTTTTAAATACATTTTCGGACAATTTAACGAGTAGGCAAAACTTTTTATTTAATAACGACTTCGTGAAGGTAAAATTTGCACCCTACAGGGAGGCATCACTCTATCCCTCGAGAGTGGGGATGGTAGAATGAAGAGTCGAAATTTATTACTGATCGATAATGAGCCGAATAATGTCAGAATATTGACATCCAATTTTGAAGAAGCTCATTATAAAGTTGATTGTACGTCTTCTGACGAAGAAGCGTATAAGAAAATTTCACATAATAACTACGACGTTATCTTGTCGGAGCTTTTTGCCGCCAACATCGATGGTTACCGTCTCTTAGAGCGCATCCAGCGCGAGCCTGCCTTTTCAAACGTTCCAGTCATTTTTATAACTCAGAAAAGCGATGTGTGGAACCGGATCAAAAGCTTTAAACTCGGAGCCAAAGATTACATCGTAAAACCCATGCATGTGAAAGAGATTTTAGCCCGGGTAAACATGGTGCTCGACAGACTGGAGCGGCGGAATAATGAAGAGGTCATCGCAAATCGCAAATTTGTTGGCCGGTTGGAAGACATCAGTTTGCCCGATTTAATAGAAGCATTCGGCATAGAACGAAAAACAGGCATTCTGAGACTTTATAACATCAACGGCTTGAGCGGCCACATTTATTTTGAAAACGGTAATGTGATCAACGCCTTTACGGCCGACCTTCGTGCAGAGGAAGCTGTCTTTAAGATGATGTCCTGGCTGAAGGGCCGATTCTCGATGTTTTTTTGTGATGTTGATGTTGCTGATGATATCGGTATGAGTAACATGGGCCTTTTATTACAAGGAGCTAAGAGAATGGAACAAAGAGAAGAATTGTTAAAAGAACTTCCATCTCTTAATGCTGTGCTGGTCACAACGACTAATTTTCGCGAGATTCTGGACAAAAAGGAATTAGCGTCGGACCTGGAATATTTTGTACGGCTTTTCGATGGAGAACGCTCCCTCGGTCGCATTATCGACGAGAGCAGCTATGATGAGATCACCTCCCTCAAAAGGATATTAAAATTATACAGACTTGGCTTCCTGCACGTTCTTCGGGATTTTGATCATCCCGGAAAAGAATCGGATGCGGCGGACAGGGAACTGGAGCCGGTTACCGAGGAAATGCTTATCGAGGAAGAAAAAGAAATCGAGCCTCCGGAATCCGAAGAGGAAATCGATGAATTCTTTCCCGCGATCTCTGAAAAAGAAATCGAGGATGAAATCCATGGTGCGGCCAGCGAAGAGAAGACGATTCTCGCTGAAGAAACAGCAGAGCCGGAGCCGGTTCCGGAAGAGAAAGTCATTTCGGAAGAAGAGCCGGCAAACATTGTGAAACCGGCGCCGGAGCAAAAAACCGAAACATCAGCCTCCTTTGGCAAGGCACGCGGAACCATACTGGTTTTGGGGGCAAATGACTGGCACCGGAAAAATCTTGTGGACATTTTTACCAAAGGCACAGCGCTGGAAACAAGACTCACTCAACCAGGGCTGTCCGATATATATTGGGGCACAGCCGATTTTAAAGGTGGCCATTTACTGAATTTTGTCGGATTGACTCTCGATAAAGAATTCACGCCCCTTATCGATTATTTTTCACAGAAAACCCTTGGTTGCCTTTTGATACTCGATGCCGCATTCACCGATTTCGCATATTATAGTTATCTGCTTTCGGTACTCAGGTCAAAATTGAATGTGCCTATTCTGATCGTTGTGATTACCGGCAACGGAAAGGCTGATGTCGATCACAGGTCCCTTTTTGAGAAGAACCTTTTGCTAAAAGAAAAAGAATCGCTTTTTATTTTTAATGAAATCGACATATCCAATTCTCATAAAATATTACTTTCCCTTTTTGACCGCTATCGTGCCAGGATGAAGAATTCAGGAAATATGTTGTCACATGCATGAAATTGTATTAATAGAACAAGAATCAGAACCGGCAAAGCGACTTATCGAAGCGTTTGAGAACCATCGTTTCAATGTGTCCTTTTTTCAGGATGGACTGGAAGCTTACCAATATTGCCTCAGAACTCCCCCGCGGGTGATTCTGACCGACCTGGATGTCCCCAAGCTGAACGGCATGCAATTGTTCAAACGATTGAAAGAAAATCCGCTTTTAAAAGAGATTCCTGTTATTTTCCTGGCAAAGGAATTGGAGGTTGAGGAGCGCATTAAGAGCATGTCCCCGGGGATTGACGATTATATTTATAAACCCTACATCCCCGAAGAGGTCGTGGCACGTGTGGATTGCATTATTCAAGAGGTTGAGACGATCGACCAGGCCATGCACGACTCAAAACATGGCTTTGCCGGAAATCTGGCGGAAATGAACCTGGTCGACCTGATACAGACGCTCGACCTGGGTGAAAAATCCGGCGTCATCCACCTGCTGCACGACGACGAAAAAGGACTGGTTTATTTGGACAAAGGCAAGGTCATCGATGCTCATCTCGATAGCTTCGATTCGGAGGGCGCCTTGACAACCATGCTGACCTGGCTGGATGGCAGCTTTTATGTTACGCTGGAGGAGTTACAACGGGCGCGGGTTTTAAATAAATCCAATCGCGATATTTTGCTCCTGGGCACAAAGCTTATACAAGAATGGCGGCAGTTGGCCGGCCAATTGCCCCCTTTCGATTCAGCCGTGATGGCTTCAAATGGAATAGATAATAACTCTTTGACTCCCATCGAAAAGCGGGTACTTTCGGTATTCCAGTCTCCCGTACGAATTAAACGAGGCATTTCACTTTGCAAACTGGATGGATTGACCAGCCTGAAACTCATTCAAAAGTTTCTTAACAATGGATGGCTTGTCGCTGCGCCAACAGCAGGGACGGAAAATGCTGACGGCAATGAGATGATGGATCGCGTAAAAGAGATCAGGGAGTCCTCTCATAGCTTGCATACGAGAATTGCCTCCTTTTTCAAGAAAAGGTCACAAACGGATTTTGAAAGTGAGAATCCTTCGCAGGGAGACTTGAAAGAACACCTGGCCGATGAAAAAAAAAATCCATCCGGACGAAATCATCAGAGTAGATTAGCGCATAGAATCTATCTCAGCAGGGGGGACTTGATGCTCATTCGGCAACATATACTTGCTGAATAGATTCTAGAACCAATCTCTCGTGCACCCGCCGGGTCGCATGTTAGTGATACCGTTTTTACAATAAGGCACTCATGAATTACCTGAATTCGACAAATGGTACGCAAAAGATCGGAGAAATTATTATTGTCAGCCCGTCGAACGATGATAATCGGAAATTCATCCAGGCGATATGTCGCCAGGCGGTTTCAGTCGATCACGCCGTTACTTATGGCGAGATGGAAATCAATGAAAATTTGAGCTTATATTTTTACGGTATCGGATACAAGCGCAGTCAATATAACTTTGCCTGGGAGCTTGTCGCAAAAAAAGTGCTCGGTTATGTCGTCCTCTTCAACTGGTTTGATGATGTGCTTTTTCCCGAGACAAAAGAGATGATCGATTTTTTAGCTCTCCGGGTCGAGGCGCCGATCATCATTGCGGGCGATGTACAAGACCATCCGTTTCCGGTAGGGCAAAGGATTTTTCAGCCGGGTATTACTTTTTCCCGGCAGACGAAATTTATGTTGTGCCGGTTGTCGGAGAGAACAAGCGTGAAAAAGATCGTCATATCACTGCTGGATGCTTTGATCGATCAAATGCCGTGAGGTAACTATCTAGCCCACTAAACACACAAAAAACTCGAGAAAAAAAATAATGGCAGAATTTCTTTATCCTGAAGAAAGTATGCCATTGTGGGAGCTTGCTTTCAGAACTAGAAAAATAAAGGATGGGGATTTTTAGAAGCGGTTTACCAGGAACGCTTGGGAATTGAATTTGTTTATTTAGTGTGTTTCGTGGGCTGAATAGATAGGCCGTGAGAAGATATGCTGACGAATAATAAAGAGATTCTACCGGACAGCTTGAAACTGGAATTCCTTCGCAAGCTGTTTTTCGGTCTTGCCATGGATACGGCGCTCAACGCGCTGACGCCCGAACAGATGATGGAAGCCCATCGTTTTTTTTGGGAAAAGTCCCTTGAATTTGGCATTCGCAGCAAGGGGAAGGATTTTAAAAAGGAAGAAATTACCTCCCGTTTCACCCCTATCTCTCACTTTCAAAAAAAGATGAATTGTAAAAATGCGCTGCAAAAATGCAAAGGCACGGATTGTTTTTACACCAATCCGGAATGCGCCATCTTAAGAACGCGACAGCAGATCGAAGCCATACGCGAAGCGATATTCGACATGCTGGAGATCAAGCGCGTCGAAACCTGAGAGCCTGCTGGCTCATTGCTGCATTTCACAATGAGTTATAAGGTTGTGGGGGGTTGTAGTTCAGC
>METF01000096.1:5528-6120 GCA_001771235.1 Candidatus Zhuqueibacterota bacterium RBG_16_48_16 | reverse complement strand
CATTGCATCGAGCAGTTCGGCGCCCTCCTCGCTGCTGATCTTGCCGTCCTCGACCATTTTGAGGATTCTGCTTCGCTCGGCTGTATTGACATGGGCCTGTTCGACGCCGGTGGCGAGGAGCCAGCGGCAGAATTTGATGACCAGGATTAGGGCGCCCAAGCCAGCCGGGAGTATGATTACCCAAAGTGCTATGTTCATATTATTTCCTCCTTATTTTTTCGGTTCTTTAGAATGAAGGTTGCTTCGTTTACGGCCATCTCGCTTTACTCCCAATGAATTCTATCAATTGAACCGCAGCAGACCGCGTAGTTAAGCGGCGAGGCTTTTGAGCTTTACAGCGGAGCCGACAAGCTCGACTATGAACCCGGCCAGGCAAAATATCAAGCCGACTCCGAGGTGACCTCCCACCCGCACCAATACACTTACCACCAGAACGCCGCCCACAAGGGTCAGAAAGACCTGCAGCATCGAGATCTTGTAGAGCAGGTCTTTCGGCGTGACGAAAATGGGTATGGCCGAGACTACCGCAATAACCAGTACGGCCCAGCCGATTGCGCCGACGTGGTAGCCGGCCTGGTAGGCCGAGTTGCCG
>METF01000096.1:5323-5484 GCA_001771235.1 Candidatus Zhuqueibacterota bacterium RBG_16_48_16 | reverse complement strand
CCTGGCAAAGTGATATACGCCCACGGCAGAAAAAAGCCCAAGATAACGAGGGCCACGCCGCAGAGCATTGCAAAGTCGAGCCGTGAAAATGCGCCCTGGGCGCGAAGCGCGCTTGAGCGGCCCATTGCATCGAGCAGCTCGGACCCCTCCTGGCTGCTGAT
>METF01000096.1:4769-5254 GCA_001771235.1 Candidatus Zhuqueibacterota bacterium RBG_16_48_16 | reverse complement strand
CACAAGCAGCCAGCGAAGGAACTGAACGAGCAGGATGATAGTACAGACTGCAGCAAGCAGAAGGAACAGCGAGCCTACCATGAAGCGAGGCTGAGCCTGTCCCGGCAACATCCTAATCCCCAGAAGGGGCGCTATGCTCGCCACAACCACGGAAGCTGCAATTGCTGTCAGCCACGATGCCTTGGCTGAGAATCTCGACAGCAGCAGTACAGCAGTCGAGCAGACCAGTGGGATGAGGATGGCAAACAGAATCGATGATGTGGTGGCGGCTGGTGACATTGTATTCTCCTTATTTGCGGGTTTTCAGAATGAATGTTGCTTCTTTTACGCTCATCTCGCCCTTTTCGATGGAGTCGAGGATTTCTTTTCTGGTGAGGGGCTTTTCCGGGCCGGTGGAGCTTAGGGCCTTGTTTATGCTGTCGAGCATCTTGTTGATTGTATGGTAGGATATGCCAAGCTCCTTTTCGACCTGGGAGATATTGCCG
>METF01000096.1:4388-4698 GCA_001771235.1 Candidatus Zhuqueibacterota bacterium RBG_16_48_16 | reverse complement strand
ACGAGCCTTTGATTTCGCTGCCGCAGGCGGTGCACTTTATCTGCGTCACTTCAATCGCCTCGCCGCAGAGCGGGCAGCCGGCAGGCAAACTCAATTGTTTGTTTATCTCAGCCATTGGCCTCTAATTTCAATCATAAGAACAATTATACTTAAAAGACTTAATCTGTCAATTAAAAAATTCAATTTTCTTGAAAAAGGTGAAAAAATCTGCCATCCTGGCGGGGCGGGGCGGGGGAATTGGGTTTGATTGGGTTTGTTTTGGAGAACGTTCGTTGTTCATTGTTCGTTGGCATAAGCCTTTGTTCTTGCT
>METF01000096.1:2831-4243 GCA_001771235.1 Candidatus Zhuqueibacterota bacterium RBG_16_48_16 | reverse complement strand
CGTGGGGATGGGCGTTTTAGTTGGAGTTTTGTTCTTCATATCAAGAATCCTCTATGTGTTAGATACATATTATACACGGCGGGATGTTGGGTGTCAAGTGAATTGTAACCACAGATTTCACAGATTTTCGCAGATTTTGTGGATTGAGTTGCCCGCTGAGGGGACAGAGGACACAGAGAATACAGGGGGCATAAGAGCACAAGGGCACAAGAGCATAAGAGCATATAAGCGTATGCGTATATACTTATGGAGTGCCATATCAAATGAGGTTTTAGGGTAAGCGGTTATTTGGTTGCGGATAAGCTGAACTTTAAGTCCAGAGGGCGGACATGGCGGCGGAGATTTTCTTATCGAAGATTTCGGTGAAAGTTGTCCATTCTGTTTGATATCTGAATCGTCACTATATAAGTATATGCGTATATACTTATATAGTGCAATATGAAGCGAGATTTTGGGGGTAGGCAGTTAGCCCGGATTGTTCAAAAGCCACAGAGGGCACAGAGAAAAAGAGGTATCAGGCTATCAGGAGGGCGAACCCGGGGGCAATTGGGCGGGGGGAGCGGGAAGCATTAGGCGTGAGGCGTGGAGCCTGGAGCGGGACAGGGGGAGAACGAGAGAGTCGCATCATAAGGCCATCATTTTGCGATGAAGACACTTGGGCAGAGACCGGGGGTACTGACGCGCCGTCATTGCGAGGAGCGCAGCGACGTGGCAATCTGAAAAGACCCCAATCCGTCAATAGGAAATCGAAAATCTCAAAATCACCCCCCAACCGAAGCCAGAAGTCGTCGTTAGGCTCCCGGACTCGTCCCGGAATTCACCGCAACTTGACGGATGATCTCCGAATCGCCCAGTGCCCTTCATCTGTGACAGATAACGTGGCGCAAGCCATCCTGTGGGCTTCATCCGTCGAATATCACGCTTACAATGCCTTGTTGTAAATATGCAAATAGCTGTTTTTGACCTAACAATCGCGTTTCAAGCCCGCGAAGCCCGCCGAGTAATACTGTAACAGTGGTTCTATGGTTTTAGCCACTAAGACACTAAGGCACGAAGTTAATTGAAGAATGAAGATTTATGGAACGCCTTATGGCTAAACGCCACCTTTGATTTGACACAAATTGCGGGTTTGGGTATTGTGATTAGTTGTTAGTGTTTAGTCGAAAGAAAACTGGCCGGATACCTTTAATACCCCCCATCTTGTCTGGGCACGGACGACTCAGATATACCACTCTGACTAATAAAGCGGCTTGGCTGTCCGCGGCCAGGGGTATCGTAATTTAAGGGGTCTTTTGGTGGACGTGTCTTAGGATAACTAATCAAAACTTGATCCGTGGCCCGAGTAATAGCTACATAGAACAACCTTTTCTTCTCATGTATATCATTTCCGGAAGCATTGCCTGGAAGCCAAG
>METF01000096.1:1604-2725 GCA_001771235.1 Candidatus Zhuqueibacterota bacterium RBG_16_48_16 | reverse complement strand
GGACAAGGGTGTCGCACAAATTACTGATTGCCTCTTCCTGTTTTGACTGGTCCAACTGCTTAATGAATGTGTCGATCTGCTCACACAGATCAGGGATGTTGGTCGCCAGGCGGCTAGCAAGTTTATTAGCTATCAAGTCAGCGTCCTCTGATGAAAGTGCCAGACACAGGTCACTGAAAGCTTGCCCCGCGGATACGGCAGGCTTGGATAGTGTTCCCGTTGAGGCCAGTATGTCCATAGCCTCAACGGGAGAGATGTCGCGTTCCAGCATCAGCCCAACCATTGCTTGCTTGTGACGCGGCTTGATGTCATTAAAGTCTTCAAGGAGAAGCCGTTCCACGAACCGCTGTTTAGGATTACAAACCAATGCAAGCGCTCGTTCGAGCCATGTTCTTTCTGGATGAGACGGTGTCTTCCTCGAATAACAAAGGACTCCAGCTTCGTTCAGGCATGCCATATAGGACTCAAGAACTTTCCATGTGGGAAACAGACATACTATTCCATCCTTTTGCGCCGGTCTCTCGGGCAAATCCGCAATACTAGCTTTCAGGAAGTTCACAAGATACTCGATCTCGGATTTCTTACTCTTGAATCCTTTGCATGCGATTTTACCTCCAACATATTTATGAAACATTGGTCGAGGATCAGGGCGCATAGTTGCCAAAAAGGTATTTGCCACTCTTAGAATTTCCGATTTACATCGGTAGCAGCGGACTAGAGAGATTTTGTTAACATCATCGGAGTCATACAATTTTCTCAGGCCATCAGGTAAGCCTCCACGTCCGCTGTACAAACTTTGATCATCATCACCCACGATAACCATTGACTTTGCTGTGGTCGCAAGGGTTTTTATGAAAACTTGCTCAGCTCGGTTAAAATCCTGGTATTCATCAACAAGGAAATGCTCAATGCTCGCGATCCACGTAGGTGGCACACCTAAGTCATTGAACAGGGTATGAGCAAAAGGTACAGCTTGGTCCCAATCAATCAGTCTATATGCCCGGGATAAGATGAGATAAAAAGGCAGCACCGCTGGTAGTGGATAGGCAAGTGAGTCTGGAGCAATGTCATTGCGCCATGCTTCCTTTACTTTCTCAAGTAATTTTCTAAGATCAGGAATT
>METF01000096.1:0-1297 GCA_001771235.1 Candidatus Zhuqueibacterota bacterium RBG_16_48_16 | reverse complement strand
TCCGGTTAATGCGTAGGTAGCGTTGTGCAGATTGAAGATTCTCAGTTTGAGATATTCGTCGTCTCGATAGCCGTAGGCGTTGCGTTGCAGCGTAGCGATTTTGGAGTTGATGGCCTCCAGCCCCGCCGTGCTGATGCGGTGCTTATGCCAGTTCAGGATAAAGGGCTTCCATACTGATAGCTTCCGGGCGGCCTCTCTGAGTACTCCGATCCCGCTGCAGGACGCTTCCTGAATCCAGGCCTTCAATTCCACCTCAGCCCGCTGTCGATCTGTGCACTGAAACAGCAGCCGAAGGCGTTCCTTCATATAGTAGGCCGTTGCCAGCGGCTGGTTCAATTCCAACGCAGCCTGCAAACGAATCCGCTCATCTTTCTTGGAGTCCAGATGCGACTTGAGGTTTTCCGGAGCCTTCAAGAGCAACCATCGACTGCCCTTGAGCACGGCCTTGTCCATCTCGCTGGCCTGATGATATAACTGCCGTCGCAGCAGGGATAACTTTTCGTTAAACCACTTAACCAGGTGGAAATGATCCAACACCAAATCGGCATCCGGAAGGTGCTCCAATACCGCAACGATGTACCCGCTGGCCATGTCGGTTGCCACAGCCTCAATCTTCGCCTTGGACCGCTTCAAACGCCTCCAGAAGCCCGTCAGAGCAGCTTTTCCTTTTCCCTGACCTACATGAATGACCCGCCCGGTTCGAACATCAAGAACAAGGGTAATGTACTTGCGTTTCTTGCCGAGATAAACCTCATCAATGGCAATGTGACGGACTTTCTTAAGGTTAAACCATCTGTATCTTCGACGTAAGTGCCTCTTATCAATCTCTTTGACGGTATCCCACCCAAGGCCTGTCAGCGCCGCCACATCCTGGATAGATGTCATCCGACAAAGATCGATGACGAAGCGTTCCAGCGACCTGGTGTAATGCTTCTTCGCGTCCGCAAAGGCAAGGGGCGGCTGCCGGATGGATCCGCAATCCTTACAGCAGAGCCGCGGGATATCGACAGCCAATTCGACCTTGCGCCGACCGACAGGAAGCATTTTGAAGACTCTGGGCTTCTGGCCGAACCGCACGACCCGGCGGGACCCGCAGTCCGGGCACTTCAACTCTCTCGCCTGGAGGCAGCCGTAAAGAACGGTCTTTCCGCCAAAAAATCGACTCTCTTGTATTGCACTCCAACGACTCCAAACATATGATACAATATACTTGTGGACATGACTTTACCTTTCGAATTTTTCCAACAAGTGTAAGGCCATGTCCTTTTTCATGCAATTCCGCCTACCCATTAATCGG
>METF01000095.1 GCA_001771235.1 Candidatus Zhuqueibacterota bacterium RBG_16_48_16 | reverse complement strand
TGATGGGCGGCGTGCTGGCGGCCTGGTTGGGCGACGGCATTGTCTCGCTCGGCTCGATTGTAGGATTTCTCACGATCCTGGGAATCGCGGCGCGTAACGGCATTCTGATGATCAATCACTTTCAGCACCTCGAACACTATGAAGGCGAATCCTTTGGTGCCGGACTGGTGCTGCGCGGGGCAAAAGAACGTCTCGCGCCAATATTGATGACCGCGTCTACAACCGGCCTGGCGCTGATTCCCCTGGTAATAGCCGGCGCGATTCCCGGCAACGAGATCGAGCACCCCATGGCCGTGGTCATTCTCGGCGGCTTGATCACATCGACGCTGCTCAACCTGTTCGTGGTGCCAAGCCTGTATTTACGTTTTGCGAAAAAGTAAGGCAACTCTTTAACCAGTGAAGAATTCGGAGTGCAGCCCCTTTATGGGCTGCTGTTGCGATGCATAAAGGCATCGCACTCCTGATCCTGGCGCTGCTCGAAAAAGCCATCAAGATAGATGGCTTAACAGAGAGTTAACAGTGAGGCGAGATAAAGCAACTTGAAATTTAGAACAGATAACCTGTTTTACCCCGGCCCAAAACCATCACGAGGTACAACATGTATGAAATAAATGCTGTCGAAACATATTGCAGGATTGTACGCCGGTGCCGCATTGCCTTCAGCTCCCTGCTGGCGAGCGTGGCGCTCATTGTCTGCATCTTGCCGGTACAAGGGCAAACCGATCATCCAATGAATTTCGCCGGTGATTTCCGTGTGCGCTTTGAAAGTACCAGTAGGCAGCAACCCGGGGCGACACCCGATATCCGGGATGCTCGCAACCGCGAGGTGGTGCGCTTTCGCTTCGGCATCAACAGGCGGATTAATGGGCTGTTCAATTTCGGCGCGCGGCTGGCGACCGGCTCGCCGGATGATCCCAATACCACGGATGTGACAATGGGTGATTTTGTCAATGATCTCTCAATCAGCCTTGATCGCGCTTTTATGGAATTGAAATACCAAAACCTTTTTCTCACCGGCGGCAAATTCGCGAATCCTTTCCGCACGACAGAGTTGTTGTGGGACGGAGATGTGAATCTTCAGGGCATTGCCGGAAGCTACACCTTGCCTGGCGCCAAAAAAATAGTGCCGAAAGTCTCTGGGGCTTATTATGTTGTTGATGAGCAATCCAGTAATCCCGATAGCTATATGTTGGGCGGCCAGCTAGACTTTGCCATTCACCCAAGCCCGGATTTGAGCCTGACGCTGGCGGGCGCCTATTATGATTACACCATCAAGAGTTTGACCCATGCAGACCCTCCTGGTGATTCCCAGGGTGACACCCGGGGCAATTTCCTGACAGCCGATGGCAAAGCCTACCTCTCGGACTTTGATTTGATCGAGGGCTTTGCGGCGATCGACTATCGCGGGTTTGGTGAACGCTATCCTGTCCGGCTCGTTGGGGATTTTGTCAAAAACAATGGCGCGGCACGAGGCGAGGACATGGGCTATGGAATAGACCTCTATGTCGGGAAGGTTTCAAAGAACAAGGACTGGCGATTTCAATATGGATATGCGCTGGCGGAGAACGATGCCGTGCTGGCGGCATTCTCCCATGACAACACCACACTCGCCAGCAATTATGAGCAGTATACGCTGGGCATCGACTATGTCATTGCTGAAAACACAACACTCACCCTGACATTGTATCACTATCGCCGGCACCATCTCAAATCTGCCCATAGCATTGAAAACGACTTTTTCACGCGCCTGCGTCTGAATGCAATGGTGAACTTTTAGCCCTGGTGCGATAATTTGTAAATGAATCAAGACAGTACCTGTATAATTTACAAAAAGTGATAAATGTGCGACGCACTTTTTGAAATGACTAAAGTTATACCCATTTGTTGCCTGACAACAAGAAAACCAAGTGCGTCGCACATTCAGTTAATTCACAAATAGTGCGGGAGTGATGAGTTCGTGCGAGAACAAAAACCCATTTTGCGAAAGATAAGGAGGTCCGCTGCTTATGACCCAAAGCAGTAATTCCAAACAACCAATCTCCGGAGTCGAGGTGTTAGTGGCCGAAAACCTGCGGAAATCCTATGGAGCCAGGGAGGCGCTGCGGGGATTGTCGTTCTCCCTGAAAGCCGGGCGTATCCTGGGTTTTCTTGGCCCCAACGGAGCGGGAAAGACCACGGCAATCCGTATCCTGACAACGATTATGGAGCCGGATTCGGGCCACTTTGAGGTGGACGGGCTTGGCTCCGAACATCCCGAGGAAATCCGCCGCAGGATCGGCGTTCTGCCCGAGAGCCTGGGATTTCCCAAGCACATGACCGGAATCGAGTGCATGACTTTTTTCGGTCAGCTCTATGGGCGAACCGCTGCGGACGCCAAAGCGAACGGCTTGGCGCTGCTCAAAGAAGTGGGCCTGGAGCACAGGGCAAAATCCCTGGTCGGCACATACAGCCGCGGCATGCGGCAACGACTGGGCATTGCCCGCGCGATCCTCAACGATCCGGTCGTCGTTTTCCTCGATGAACCCACCCTGGGGCTGGATCCCCGCGGCCAACAAGAGCTGCTGGAGCTGGTGCGGTGGATTGCCCAGGAACGGAATGCCGGTGTCATTTTGTGCAGCCACATGCTCTGGGAGGTTGAGAGCGTTTGCGACGACGTGATCATCTTGAGCCTGGGGCAGGTCGTCGCCTCAGGAACCGTGACCGAAGTCATCGGACAAGCCCAGTCCCGTCCCGGTAAGATGGCCCAGGGAAAGGGTATTCGCATCCAGGTGCCATCAGAGTCGGTGGAAAAAGCTCTGAAAGTATTACAGGAAACGCCCAATGTCATAGAGGCAACTCCCATGGACGGGAAGGCCGGCTGGCTGCGGGTAGAAGTCACGGAATCGGCTGATGAGATTTTAGAAGGACCTCATCTCAACAATAAAATTCTGGCGGCTCTCATCTGCGACGAAGTTCAGATTTTAAGGTTTGAGGGCGAAGTCGGCCGCTTACAAGAAGTCTTTCTTCACCTAACCGAGGAGGTCATTTCATGAACAACAACAAGAACGTAAAAGAAGCCCGGCTTCAGCCGCGGGGCACGGCGCCCACCTGGTGGCTTGTGTTCCTGAGGGAGCTTGCCGAGCTGTGGATGGGAGGCAAGGCGCCCATCCTCCTTCTCATTTACAGCATTCTGTTGGGAATCATTACCTATGTGATGGCCAGCAATAGCGAGCTGAGCCTGATCCCACCGCAGGAAATGGTGTACGAGCTGCTCAAGACCGCAATTGCTGTCGGGTTGTTCATCTGTCTGGTCATCAGCTCGGACAGCATCAGTGGTGAGCGGGAAAGATCGACCCTCGAAGGACTGCTGTTAACCCCGACGAGCCGCAGACAGATTATCGTCGGCAAGTTCCTCGCCGCCATGTCGCCCTGGCCTTTGGCATTGGCCATCACCGTCCCCTACATGAAGGTGCTCTCCCAGGGCAATGAAGTTTTTGGCCAGGCTGTGCCCTGGGGTGCCATAGTTGGCTCCCTGCTGGCTCCTGGCTTTACCGGCCTGGGCATGCTCGTAAGTTTTTGGTCCAACACCAACAAGTCTAGCTTTTTCGTCAGCCTGGGCATCTATGTTGTTTTCCTCATTCCGACTCAGTTACCCGGCCATGCCCAGAGCGGCGCTATGGGGCAACTGCTCCAGCAATCGAATCCGGTTGCGGCAGCCTATCATTTCCTGTCAAAGATGCTGGTAAATAATCGGACTTTGGACGAATTCAAGTCATGGCTTATTGCTCCCGCGCTGTTTTCCGGCCTCATCCTCGGCTTGCTTTTTTGGTCTGCCAGCAGTCTCCGCCTCGAGGGGGGAAAAGCCAGCAAGCTACGGTCGTCTTTGGGCCGCTTGTTGGGCTTGTCAATGGTCGCCGGTATCATGGTCATCCTGAGCACCTCTCCTGCCAGGGCGCAACAACAGGGGGTAGAGGAAACCGCCTCCACGATGCAGCAACAACCCCTGGCGATTACCATAGACATGGAATACAAGAACGTAAGGGCAGGTGAGCATATTCTGTACAATACCCTGGTCACCAACAAGACAGCCGAGGCCTCTGCCCCGCTGTGTGTGGCGATGAACATCATCAATCTCAACGCGGCCGGCGATATTGTCGATCCCGAGGACTGGTCGCCACAACGCACCCAGTACATAGAGTCTCTTGCAGCAGGCCAGTCGGCCCATCTTTCCTGGAGAGTCAATGCCATACTGGATGGCGACTACCTGGTCTACATGGTCGTCATTCCCGAGCCCGCAGGCCCGGATGCCACCAGCCAACCGATTGCCAGCCCGGGTATCCACCTGACAGTGGAAAAGTATACCAAACTCAATCCCGGTGGTGTGCTTCCGTTTGCCATCGGCGGGCCGGTGGTATTGATCGTGGGCATCGTGATTCTTTACCGGCTCCGCCGCAAAAAGATCGATACGGGAGGGGCTTGAAGAATGATGAATGATGAATAATGAAGGATGAGCGCACTAGTAACTGATTGAATCCTCATTCATCATTCGTGATTCATCATTCAGTTCTTTTAATGTCGTTCCTGTGCTTGAATAAAAACACGAGGTACATAATATGATAAGCAAGTCGAATTTAATGACCAGGCATAAGCCGCTGATTGTGGCCGTTGCTATTGTGGCAGTTTTTGCATTGGTTTGTGTTATCGCAGTTGTGCCACCCGCATGGGCAGAAGATCCCCAGCCTGCGTCGAAGAATAATGCTGTTGCGGCCGACGCCCAGGAAAAAAAGCCGGGCGGTTCGGCGCCGGAGATCATCGTCTATGCCTCCGATCTGTCAAAGAAAGCCTTGTCCGAGTTTGACTTTTGGGACGACCCGGCCTCGCCTGGTGGCAAGATGGTTGGCACGCCTAACACGGGGGACGAGCTGGATCCACCACCTGAGAATGATCCCCACGTGACCTTTAAGGTAGAGGTTCAACAAGGCATACCCTACCGTTGCTGGGTTCACATGAAAGTTGGGGCGCCCAAGGTCAAGTCACAGGCAAACCTGCTCTGGGCGCAATTTGCCAATGCGGTTGACAAGGCAAACAAGGAGGTCTTTAAGCCGGGCACGGGGAGTTACCTGACGGCCCAGGGGCCAGCGCAGCAAGGCTGGAGCTGGGTTGACTTTAAACTGGAGGACAACTCCTCTGAGCCGGCACTGGTCTATTTCCGTACCAGTGGAGAGATTACGGTACGCCTGCAGGCGGGAATGGAAGGAGTCGGCTTTGACCAGCTCGTGCTCAGCCCGGCACAGTTCCTTGAAGTGCCACCGTCCGAAGCAGTCGCTAAAAGGTAGAGGAGAAAAAAGATGCAGAGTTCCCGGAATTGGTCAAGTGTCGTCTTTCCCAGCGGATGGGTTGATATTTTCGTTCGCACGATAAAGGTCGCCGTGGTCGCCTTTGTGGTGCTGCAATTGAAGGAGTGGTTTGACGCCGGCATGTTCGACACCCCGGCCACCGCCGTCGATGCGGCATTGATTGCAGGGGGCACCTTCGCGTTGAACGCAATCCTGCGGTTGGCAAAATCTTAGAAGGAGATTCATGATGTGCAAGCCTGTTGCTGTTGCTTGTCTCTTCGTTCTCATGATTGGAATACTCGTCGGCTGCAAATCCGACGACCAGGGGAAAGCGGCCAATTCCTCTCCCCAGGTGACCGCAAAAAAGGAGGAGCCGAAACCTGAGGGGCAACAAATGCAGTACCGGGCCGTGTGCACTGAAAAGGAGGCTCATGGAGGCAACGAGTATCTGTTGACCCGATGGCTCGACAGCAAGGATAAGGTCCTTCCGTATAGCCGAGAACATGAGCGAAAGAATAAAGGTCATGTTGTGAGAATTGACGAGCGCGTCAAACCCTAATACGGTTCTGGTGACTTTAGCTGTCATTCCAAAGTTCCGGGATCGGGACTGAATGACAAGTAAAAGTATATTTCGCCCCAAATGGCGCAATGCCAGGACCAGGGAGTGGTTACCATGGTGTCTTCAACAAAGAATTCTGATCGGCAGAATAATTGATCGGCAGAACGATTTTTTGAGGGTTACAAAAAAGGAGTGTACTATGAAGGCTAAAAGATCTCTATCCATATTACTGCTGATAGTAACCGTCATCTTTCTTCAACCGGAAAAAAGTCCTGCCCAGGAGTCGCTTCCCGCTTACCTGGGTGATCGCGGCACGGGTATGCCGACGTCCCAGTTCGGCACATACGTTCGCAAAGGCGAAATATTAATTTACCCTTTTCATGAATACTATTACGACCACAATGTGGAATATGAGCCGTATGACTTTGGCCATGGCTCGACACGGGAATACCGGGGCCGCTATGAGGCGAACGAAGGGTTGATTTTTATTGGCTATGGTGTTTCCGACAGGTTGGCCCTTGAATTCGAAGCAGGAATCATTGGCGCCGAGTTCAACAAGTCCGAGAAGGATTTCTCCACCGTGCCGCAAGAGATCGAAAAATTCGGCCTCAGCGACGTGGAAGGACAAATCCGGTGGCGATGGAACTTTGAAAACGCCAGGACGCCGGAGTTTTTCAATTATTTCGAGTACGTTTTGCCGACGGGTGAGAAAAACAGCCTTATTGGCACCAGCGCCTGGGAATTCAAGCTCGGTACAGGCATGGTAAAGGGATTCGGATGGGGTACGATGACCTTTCGTGTGGCTGTGGATTATGACACAGGCGAGAAAGTAGCCGGCGTTGGCGAATATGCTATCGAATACCTGAAAAGGGTGTCCAATCGTTTTCGATTTTTTGCCATGATGGAAGGTTCGGATGACGAGATCGCGCTGGTGCCGGAGATTCAGTGGTTTTTAAATCGCAGTATTTACTTTAAAGCAGGAAGCGGCTTTGGTGTGACGTCCAAGGCGACCGACGTTGCCCCGGAAGTCGGATTTATGTTTATCCTGAATTGACAATCCTGTAAAGTTATATTCGGTGTTCACGCTTTATCTTGCTCTCTGCTCCGGCGCGCTAAAGCTTGAGATCCGAACCCTAACTGATAAAAATCGCTCAAATTGGTACTACAGCGAAAGTTCAGCCATACTGAAAGATTTTATGCTTGAAATCTTGGGGCAGAATAATTATTGGCAGGATAATAGTGCTTTGAGAAAGACAAAAATAAGGTTCAAGTGATGTTTATCAAGGAGCCGAATTGTACAAAATAGCCCTCCATGCCCTCGTCGCAATCTGTTTCCTGCTAGCATGTTCAGCGACTCAGGATGAGATCGCCTGGACGCCCTATGGAAAGTTCGGCTCCAATAAAATAGCCGAATCGTCCGGCCTGGTCAAGAGTCGCCGGTTTGAGAGAGTGTTCTGGACCCACAACGATCGCGGCGATCGGGCACGCATCTTTGCCACCACAGCGGAAGGGGAATTGATCCGGGAAGTGCGAATTCACGGAGGCAAAAACGTAGATTGGGAAGACATCGCCATCGATGATTCCGGGCACCTTTACATTGGCGACTTTGGCAACAACCGGGAAAAAAACCAGGAGCTGACGATTTATGTCGTCAACGAGCCGAATCCCTTCGAGGCCGATTCCACATCCGTGATCATGCATATTGTCTTTACTTTTCCTGATAGGGTGAGCTCAGGAAATGGCGCAAACGCGAATTTTGATTGCGAGGCGCTTTTTTATGCAAATGGACGACTTTATTGCCTGACCAAACATGCACGTGAAAAAATAACCAGGCTGTACAGATTCGAATCGCTCGAAGACAATGCTCGGCAAACGCTGACCGAAATCGAAGAGTTCAAAATTTACGGCGCCGTCACCGCCGCGGACGCATCGATTGATGGGAGTCTTTTACTGGTTTTGTGTTATGAATACATCTATCTGTTCGAAAAACCCTCGGAGAGTGACAACTATCTGGCGGGTAAATTCAAGCGCATCACCTCAGCGGCAGGAAAAGGCGAAGGAATTTGCTTTGCCGGTTCCGATATTTTTATCAGCAACGAGCGGGGAGAGATATACAAGCTGCCTCTATCCATCTTTGATACACCGGGTGAAAAGTCATCCATAACCGGGCAAAGATTCATAGAGAAAGATGGGAATTTCCAGCTCGAAAAAGTCAATCAAAACCGCATAAATAATCCCGTGCTCAGCAGCAGGCCCTTGCTGTGTTTTGCGATCAAACCTCCATAAGATCGCACGCCCACATCCCAGCG
>METF01000094.1:802-5463 GCA_001771235.1 Candidatus Zhuqueibacterota bacterium RBG_16_48_16 | reverse complement strand
ACAAAGTCGGACTTCATCTTGTCGATATGTTTCTCTTCCGTCAGGTCGACCAGAACAGTGACGGAACCGATGCATTCGCCCTCATCGCTGATGATCGGGCTGATATTGGATTGGAGCGCAAGACTGTCCTCGGTCAAAAAATCCATTCGAGTCAACTGTGCGGCTGTCTTGTTTGTTTTGACCGTTTCCGAAATGCTCTGAATCAGCTCCTGCTGGGTCAGGACATCCGGCAACTGGACGCCAATGATATCTTTTTCACCTATTCTCAACAGTTTTTTCGCAGCCGGGTTGACCAGGGCAATTTGGCAGGCATTATTGGTAACGATAATGCCTTCGCTCATGTTGTCGATGATCGTCCGCGTCCTGGATTTTTCCGTAGCGGCTTCCAGCAGGTTCCGGTCTCTTTCTTCTCTTAATTTATCCGCTTCCAGTAATAACCGTCTTTTTTCCAGTCCCCTATTCACTTTGGCAAGCAAATCCTCGGGCATAAATGGCTTGGGCAAATAATCGTAGGCGCCTTTTTTAATAGCCGTAACCGCATTATCGATGCTGGCATAAGCCGTGATAACAATGGCAATGAGCGTCCGATCAAAATCACGTATTTTTTCCAGCAATTCAAATCCATCCATCACCGGCATATTGAGATCGAGCAGAATGAGATCGAAATGGCCCAGGATGATCTTCTCAAAACCCTGCACACCATCGGATGCCATCTCGACGAAAAAACCGGATTCCTGCAGAATTCGGGCGCAGCCGGTTCGAATGATTTCTTCATCATCCACAACGAGGATTCTTTTATTCAGCTCTGGCACCGGAAAATCCTATTTTTTTTCAAGAAGCCTGTTCACCCGCCGTATCAGCTCCGCCGGCTTTAAAGGTTTTGCTGCCAGGTCATCTACTTTCATCCAGTCCTTATCCGCTGATATGTCGAATTTAAAGCCGGTTTTTTGCTCGGCTGAGGTCAACATGAGAATAGGCAGATGCTTCAGATGCTCGTCATCGCGCACGGCATAGGCCACGGTAAATCCGGCATCCCGCTCCTCCATCATCAAATCGAGGATGAGCAGATCGTAATGCCCGGCTCTTAATTTTTTCAGCACTTCTTTTGACGTCAGGGCCTCGTCCGTTTCGTACCCTGCTGCCTGAAGCACGGTCTTGTTGATCTCGATAAAATCGGGATCGTCATCGGCAATAAGGATTCTTATTTTATCACTCATGGTATCCGCCGCTTATTAGTTTGTGCTTGAACGATAACTCCTTATCAGCAGTGCCGTTGCGAGAAGTGTAGCACGAACGACGAAGCAATCCCTTTGCTTTTCAGGAGATTGCTTGGGCAAAAACGCCTCGCAATGACAGCAAATTTTCAAATTGAATGGTTTTCGTTCAGACTCGGGTTATTCTGCAACGCATTTCTGATGGCTAATTTTAAATCTTCGGGGCCAAACGAGTTGACGTGAAAATAGTAGATCTTTTCCTTTCTCACCTTTGATTCCAGCGTTCGGGAATTGGAATTCGTATGTACGATAATACGGGCCTTCGGCGCGCAGCTTTTAAATATTTTAATGGCGCGGTCTACGTCCACTCCGCCCGGCTCGGCATCGATGAGAATAAGATCAAAATGTTGTTCCTGTGCTTTTTCAATGGCACTGATCGGATCAGTCAACGAGACATAAGCAACCTTTTCCGCATCCAGAAAACCCATCACGTCCTGCGTCGATTGATTTTCCGGATTCGAAACCAGCAAACAATTCATCTGTTTTGTCACCTTTATTTTTACCAAGAGAATTTCCATTCATCAAATATCCTGCCAAACTCTTTCGGATAAAGTCCGCTCCGTTTGGTGGTTGGTTTTCAAGGACTAAAGCACAAGCAACATATAGCAGCAGCCCTGCGTCATCTATGGTTTTTTCTTTTTCAGGCAAAAAGTGTGGAGAAATTCCCCATTGAGTTTTCAAATTTCCTGAAGCAACAGGCATAAATTCGCGGTGTAGAGTTTTTCCACAGTTTACTACAAATCGTACTTTTTTATTTTGTCGTATAATGTTTTGCGATCTATACCCAATATCCTGGCCGTCTGACTGATATTTCTTTTGGTTGCCCCCAATATTTTACCGATATGCTCTTTTTCAATTTCCGCCAAGGGCAACTGTTTTAGATCATCTTTTTTTTCACCATTCTCCCTGGTTTTTCGCAGGTACGCCGGCAGCGATGACAGGGAAATCTCTTCGGATTCTTCAATAATGACTGCCCTTTCTATGACATTTTCCATTTCGCGAACATTGCCGGGCCAGGAGTAATTTTGCATCGCACCCAGGGCTTCGGCTGAAATGGATTTGACCGCGTGCACGCCCTTTCTCCGTGAATGTTTCTCGATGAAATACGCGGCCAAAAGCGGTATATCGCTCTTTCGCTCTCGCAATGCCGGCAGCCGGATCGGTATCACGCTCAAGCGGTAATATAAATCCTCACGAAAAATCCCCTCTTCCACAGCGCGTCGCAGATCCAGATTTGTCGCTGCAATGACCCGTACATCGACAGCAATTGGTTTGGCGTCCCCAATGCGCTTGATTTCCCGTTCCTGGATAGCCCGGAGAATCTTGGCCTGAATGCTGAGCGAGATGTTGCCTATTTCATCGAAAAAAAAAGTGCCGCTGTTGGCCAGCTCGAATGCGCCGTGTTTGGTGGCTGTTGCACCGGTAAAAGAGCCTTTCACATGGCCGAACAACTCGCTTTCAAAGAGCGATTCCACTAATGAGCCACAATCCATGGTATAAAAAGCTTTTTGGCTCCGTCCGCTATTGGCGTGAATGGCTTTGGCCACCAGCTCTTTGCCGGTGCCGCTTTCGCCATAAATCAAAACCGTGCTGTCGGTTGGCGCCACTTTTCCTATCATGCGGAACAATTCCTGCATCACAGGACTTTTGCCAATGATGATGATCGGCTTGCCGTCAAGTTCCAGTCTCAATGTGCCCTGGCCCTGGCCGCTGAGCAGGGCGCGTTTTTCTTTTAATTTGGCGACCACCGCCAAAATCTTATCCGGCAAAAATGGCTTTTGAATATAGTCATAAGCGCCCAGCCTGATGGCGTCTATCGCCATTTCTATGGAGGCGTACCCCGTTATCATGACAACATCCGTGTTCGGATTTTGCTGCCTGACTTGTCTTAAAAATTCAATGCCGGTCATTTCCGGCATTTTATAATCGACAAAAACGATTGGAAAATTTTCTTCCTTTACCAGCCTCAGTCCCTCTCTCGGATCCGATGTCGCCATAACCGAATAGCCTTCATCTTTTAATAACAGTTGGCAGCCGTTTCTTATGGCATCGTCATCGTCGACAATAAGAACCCGGGTCTTTGACATGAGCATCATTCTCCAAAATAAACTTCAGCATTACCAGCTAAAATAGCGATAAAACTTGTCAGAATCAACTTCGAAAGCGTATCTCTGTGCAACTTGCCAGTCTTCAGAGAGCGATCAATGCGTTGATGACGATTCAGCCCACTAAACACACAAAAATAAACGAAAGGAACCAACATTCATTTTGTTTGTTTCGTGTGGTTCGTGGGCCGAATAGTTGTGCGCGACAGACTGTTTCAGGCAGCTCTTAAAAAATTTACTTGCGCTTGAAATTTCTATTCTTTATTATTAGCACACAATTGCCGAAAAAAGCAGCTTTCGGACAATCATTCTTATTTTTCTTTTTCAATTTCTATTTCTATTCCCTATCCTGAATGCTTTTTGCTAAAAGCTCTTCCTGGCGACAGCAAACTGCAAAAACGATAGATGTTCTTATAAGCTGTCAACCCAAAGACTTCCAAGGAAACGTCTCTCGCGATCAAGGGAGGAACTCGATTGTGAGCAAGGTTCTATCCACGTGTCCGTTTTGCGGATGCGGTTGCGGAATACTGCTTGATATAAACCAAGAAACCATCCTGGCTGCACTGCCTCTCCGTACCCATCCGGTAAGCCGAGGCACATTATGTATAAAAGGCTGGCAAGGGCACCATTTTGTCCATAGCGACAAAAGGCTTCTCAATCCTCTCGTTAAACAAAACGATCATTTTATCACCGCTTCATGGGATCAGGCCGTCAAAACGGCGGCTGACGGACTGGCTCGTATCAGGAAGGAATCCGGTCCTGATGCCATCGGATTTATCGGCTCAGTCAAATGCACCAATGAAGAGAATTTCATCTTCGGCAAATTAGCCCGCGCCGTCATCGGCACCAACAACATCGACACGGTGGCGCGGCTATACCATGGACCCACCATCGCCTCTCTCGGCTCGAATGCCGGACTCATCGCCGCAAACGCCTCCATACTCGACATCCAACAGGCCGACTTGCTGTTCATTTTAGGACTCAACGCCAAAGACCAGGCGGCCAGGATCGGCTCCTATCTTTTGCAGGCCGCCAAAAAAGGAACACCATGTATTCTTGTCGATCCTAGAATACAGGAACATTCCCGATTTTTCATCTCCCACCTCCAAATCGCTCCAGGCGCTGACTATTATCTTTTGTTGGGCATACTCAATTACCTCCTTGCCGAAGGATTGTACACTCTCGACGTGGATCAGGTGAGAAAATTACAAAAAAATCTCCCGGCTTGCGATTTGGCTGAATGCGAAAAGCAAACCGGAATTCCTCGAGACCGGATCGTTCA
>METF01000094.1:0-793 GCA_001771235.1 Candidatus Zhuqueibacterota bacterium RBG_16_48_16 | reverse complement strand
ATCTTTGAGTACGACCAAAAAAGCCATTTTCATTTACGGCAGCGGTCTGACGCAGCAGGCGAACGGCAGCGCGTCGGTGCGGGCACTGCGCAATCTGGCTGTGCTGACCGGGAATATCCATAAACAAGGTAGTGGCCTGTTGCCTGTCATGTACAGCAATAATATGCACGGCGCGATCGACATGGGACTGGTGCCGAATTTGTTGCCGGGGTATCAATCTCTTGAGGACAAAAGCCAGGTGCGCATCTTTGAAAGCTCGTGGAATTGCCAGATCAGCACAAAAGCGGGCATGAGCTTTCAGGAAATGCTCAATGAAGCAGGCAAGAGTCTTCGGGCGCTCTACATCATGGGGGAAAACGTGCTGTTGAGCGCGCCAAATTCTGCGGCGGTAAGCAAGGCTTTGGCAAAGCTCGACCTGCTCATCGTCCAGGATTTATTCCTGACCCAAACGGCGGAATTGGCGGACATCGTTTTGCCCGCCAGCAGCTTTGCTGAAAAAGACGGCACATTTACCAATACCGAAAGACGGGTGCAGAGAATTCATCGAGCCATTCCGTCGCTTGGCAGCTCGAAACCGGATTGTGAAATCATTTCTCGCGTTGCCTCCGAGTTTGGGCATTCGTTTTCCGCCGATCCGCAAGCCATTTTTGCAGAAATAACCCGACTCGCTCCCCAATACAAGGAAATGGATTTCGAGGAGCTTGAGCGTGTCGGCGGCAGGCAATGGCCGGGGAATGGGCACAGTAAAATCATTTCCAGCGACGATGGCAACCATTCGACCGCCCTGACCGAT
>METF01000093.1:23443-23635 GCA_001771235.1 Candidatus Zhuqueibacterota bacterium RBG_16_48_16 | reverse complement strand
TCATTGGTACTCACCCATACCCATCCTTCATTAACTTCTTCCCATAGCGCAGTATTAACCTCATACGATTTGTTATGATTCAAGCAAGTCATCTGTATCTCCTCTCGAGCGACCTAATCCTATCTTATTCGGCTCCAAAACCCTTCTCCAACCTCTCCAACCCTACTTCAGCAGCAAAAGCTTCTTCGTCGC
>METF01000093.1:22867-23009 GCA_001771235.1 Candidatus Zhuqueibacterota bacterium RBG_16_48_16 | reverse complement strand
GCCGTTCGCTTTTTCGAGCACAAGGTCTTCGCCGCTGTTGTCCAGTTGTCCCTGGTACTCGCCAAAGGGTGAAAATCCATATCTGCTTTCATAGGTCTGTGCGTTCGACGCCAGAACCAGAATCTCTCCGCCGTGCATTTTT
>METF01000093.1:19645-22773 GCA_001771235.1 Candidatus Zhuqueibacterota bacterium RBG_16_48_16 | reverse complement strand
CGTAATCGGAATCGTTATCCTCAACGCCCTCATCCAGCGGGTGGTAGTGAATCTCCGAGATTCTCAATTCATGGACGTCCTCCAGCACCCACAACCTGACCTGGTCGAGCGTGCTCCAGCCCCGGCCGGACATGGCCCTGGCCTTGACGACACAGCTTTTGTCGATAGTGATGCTGCCGTTATAAGTGAGTGCCGAGCTTGTCGTCTCGTTGCCGCTGCTCTGCTCACCTGCCAACAGATAGGGGAGCACCAAAAAGTCCGAGCTTTGCCGCGAGGTGTTCAGGGCATGTATGGTCAACAGGTTGTCGCCGGCGACCAGCTTGCCGATATGATTGGAAATGTTGAAGGTTTTTTCATCCAATTCATTGCCAATGGCGGTTGACGAAACCGAATTCCAGGTCGGATTTGCGGGGACATTATCGGCCAGGATTTGGGTGCCGTTCAGATAAACCGCAACGCCGTCGTCATATTGGCTTATGAAGGACAGAGAGGTTATCCTGTTCAAGAGATCGCTGCTGACGACGAATGGAATTCGTACATAGCACGATGTGTTGGCCGTCGGGTTTGTTCCGTCGGGATCGTACATTTTAGCCCTGACGTCGAGCGAGATCAGGGTTTCAAATCCCGAGCCGGTCTCGTAGCCGATTCCTCCCGGGCTTCCGCTCGCATTGGACCAGCCCGCGGTGTTATAATTCAACTGCGTTCGCCAGCTCGTACCAATATCGGATTGTGGAACGAGTGCATACTTTTGAGCGTCTCGCCCAAAGAGAACATGAGTTTTGGAATTGCCGACAGCCGGGGGCGAGAGCACATCGGAGCCATCCAGGGTGTAGAAAATGATGCCCTCGCTTGATGTAATGAACAATTGAGAGCCTTTAGGGACGACGCCGCTGGAGAGGCTGAATTTGGGCGGCTCGACCTCGGGGTACCAGCCTTTGCCTTTAAACTGGTTCAAGACCATGTCCGTGCGAATGGGCGCGTAATCGTCGATGAGAAATTCCACCGCAGGCAGCCAGTCTTTATGATAAGTGCGCGGGGCGGAGACTTTGGAATCGCCCCACCGGGCGGATTCCGCAATGATGGCCAATTCGATCTGGCTTTTTCTTTCCTGAACCCTTTCAATAACTTTATCGGGCGTCAGGGCGCCGTCATCAAAGAAAAGCCTGTGAACCCAATCGGCAAACCTGAGAATGTAGGCCGGGTGATTCACCAGTTGCTGATGCAGCCACTGGGGATTAAAACTCTCGCGACTGCTGCCGGCGGGGTAAGGGCCGGTCCGGTCGATGGCCGCGCCAGGGATTGCTCCTTCATCCAGAAACATGGAATGCTCGGCGTCGTGGCGGAAAAACTTGAAACCGTCGGGATTGGTGTGATTGTAGACGCCGAACCAGTTTTGCGTGTAATTGTTGCTACCAAACGCAGAGACCGGGCCGTCATAGTCGCCGACATAAAAAGTGCAGATCATATAAGTTATAAGATTGTCCATATCGACCAAAACGGGATATGCGGGATTCCGCGTGCCGTCAGGATTTTTCCCCTGGATGAGGTAATAATCCGCATCGGTAGTAAAGCCTCGCCTGGCAATATCCCATAGATGATTCCAGGTGTCGATATTTCCATCATTGGCTTCGAGGACGTTTGTCTCCGGGTCTTTTTTGATGACATCGTAATCTTCGCTGGCCCCCCCGAAATAGGTTTCCCCATAAAAGGCGTCCGAGCGTTCCTGGGTCTGAAAAAGTCCCCAGTAAACGCCGTTGATATAGAGGTGGTAATAGCGGCTGCGGGTATAAGGCATGCCCATGTCGCGTTGGGTATCGCGGGAAAAAACATCGCGGAGCATGGTGTTATGCCTGCCAGTATCGCTTCCTTCGCCTTTGTACGCCCAGGAATAATTCTGGCTTGTCCTCAGGTCAACCTTGTCGAATTCGCTGGCGCCCTCATCGCCGAACAGGGGGAAATCCAAATTCGGCTCACCGTACATTTCGCGGAAAAAGAGCCGGAAGGCGTGCTTGGGATCGTCCGGATGGCGGCTCCAGCCGCCGCGGATGCGCAGGCCGCAATTTATTTGAAATCCATCGCTGCCGTCGGGATTGAGCAGCTCGACCGATGCCGGTCTTTCCCATTCCAGGCTGCGGCCAAAGGCGTTCATGTAAATGCCGGTAGTGGGATCGAACAGGTTTTTGAGATCGGTGACGATTGAAACCGATGGAATCGCCATAAGGGCGTCCGTCATCTTGTTCTTGTACCTGGAATCGTTATAAACTTGAGGATCCATGCCGTAATCGATGTGCTGCCTGTCGCTGCCGGATTTATTCTGTGCCGGCCATTGCGATCCCGGCCGGACGCCATCCGGCGACAGCGTGACGACTTTGTCGATGAATAAATAAGTATGCGTTTTGACGCGCGTAACCTGCGTCGCACCGATATAGCCGACGGCTCTCAGGCAGACTCCCGGCGCGGTGAAACGATTGGTAGCATTGTTCGGGTCTATCCGCACCGTCGCCGGCGCTCGCATGGATATGGCCGTTGCAGAGGTGGAAGGATCGGATCCGTCCAGAGTATAGATGATGGCCACATCCGTTGTGTCGACCGTCAGCTCGACGTCGAACGGCTGCTCATAAAAGCCGCGGTCGATGGAGTAGCTGAGCTTGCTGGGAAAATCCACCGCGGGATAAAGGCTCGAAAAGGCCAGGAACAACAGGCTCATGGGCACTATCCGGTAGAGCCATCGACACGACGTACTTGTTTTCAAAAGAAGCTGGATATTTAAGGAAACGGGTCTAATAAAGGATTTCATGAAAAACCTCAAGCGCTAAGATCGGATGACAGACAACTATTCTATACTAAAAGTTGCTGATTTATGTAGCTCGAATCAAGTAATAAAATGTCACAAAACAAGATCGTTCATCTTTTTGCCGATGAAAGCGAAAAGCGAAAGCTAACAACGAACAGCCTTAGCGGTAACGATTCTTTAGCAAAAAGCCATAATTACAAAGATTCTCAAGAGAATGACAGTGAGGCTGAATTGCGGACACAATGGATGGTTCTCTGTCTACCGCAACGACGCATCCGACACACCAAACGTCATTCCTTCAGGAGTTGACATGAAAAATTACGTTGTAGTCCTG
>METF01000093.1:11124-19560 GCA_001771235.1 Candidatus Zhuqueibacterota bacterium RBG_16_48_16 | reverse complement strand
TGAATCGCTGCTTCTCTTCGATGATTATATCAGCCTCGTCAATCGAGCCATCCTGGTTTTTAACATTGGCTATGGAAAGGTTGAGATGTTTCGCCAAAAAGGAATAAGCGCCTTTGCGCTTTGAGTAGCCGTAGTCATGCCCTTCTTGCGCAAGATGCAGATTTTCGACTCCATCCTCCAGACCGTACAGGCGATAGATATTTCGAATGTAGGGGAACTCTATAACAGGCGTGTTTTTAGTCCAGTCTTTTCCATCCGAGATGATCAGTTGCGGGCGAGGCGCCGCCAGGGCGGCAATTTCGGCGTTGTTGGTTTCGTGATCCCGGCTTTTATGAATGGGCATGCCGCTTTCGCAGGGACAGCCGCCGAAAAAGTGGGCGGATACCTGAACGACCGGGACAGAGACGGCGATCCGCTCATCGACGGCTGCCAGCAAAAAAGCCTGGGTGCCTCCTCCGGAAGCCCCGGTCACCGCGATATGGTTGCTGTCCGCACCAAGCGATAGTAAAAAGTCGACGGCGCGGATACTGTTCCACAACTGTTGTTTGAGCGATTTCGCATGCTTGTGCTTCCAGCCGATCTCAGCCAGCTCGCCATATCCGACCATATCATAAGTGAACACCATGGCACCCATGCGCGCCAGCGTTGCACACAATTTTTGCATATCCGGCTGGATGCGGCCGTAATTTTCCGGCTCGCTCCAGTGTCCGTGCGGACAAAGGATTGCAGGAAGAGAGCCCTGGTCGTTTTCCGCCCGGTAAATGCTGCCGGTGACAAAAACGCCGGGGAGACTTTCAAACGCCACGTTTTCTACCGTGTAGCCGTGATAATGTCGTTTGCTGTGTACTATCGGCTTGAGCGAACATTTATCGGCCAGCGGATCAAGCTCGGCCCCCTCGACTATGCCCCGGCGAATGCGTTCCGCCCTGGCCCTCCATTCATCGGCGTTTTTGTATTTTCCCCCCAGCCGCTTTAATTGTGCCTCGGCTTGGGCCTCAGTTTGATAATAACCCTGGCACAAAAAGGATTGTTTGTCATTATTATTATCCTGGCTCATGGCAATAGCTGCGGCTAACAGAATGGCCGGAAGCAGGATGAAGACCCGTCGGTCGCGATGAAAACAGGTGGAGCTCTTCATGGGAAATTTTCTCTTTAAAAGTGAATGAGAAAGGTCATCCCTTTATCGCAGCTCATTTCAACGGTGCCATCAAGCTGTTCTGTCAGCACTTTTACCAGATGCAGTCCGAGAGATTCCAGATTCTCAAAATCAATATATTTTGACAATCCGACGCCGTTATCACGCACTTTTATTTCGTGGGTGGAATCCTTTAGCGTTTTAAGACTGACGTTGATTCGTCCAGGCGAGCCTTCAGGAAAGGCGTACTTGATAGAGTTGGTAATCAATTCATTGAGGATCAAGCCGCAAGGGATGGCCTTATCGATGCCAAGAGAGGTGTTATCGACCTTTGCAGTGATCTCGATGCGGCCAAAGACACGATACGCCCTGATCAGCTCGCGGGTCAATGTTTGAACATAGTCTTTCATTTGAATGTTTGAAAAGTTAAAAGATCGATAGAGTTGTTCGTGGATAAGGGCCATGGTGTAGATTCTGTTTTTGCTCTCCTCGAATGCGGCCAATGCCTGTTCGTCCTGAAGCTTGCTTGCCTGAAGACTGAGCAGACTGGATATGATCTGTAAATTATTTTTCACCCGATGGTGGATCTCTTTGAGCATGACTTCTTTTTCTTTTAAATCCTTCTGACTCTGTTCCTCGGCCTTTTTACGATCCGTAATGTCTTCGAACGTACCGTCGTAATAGATCACCTTGCCGTTCTCATCGCGGATGGCTCTGGAGCTTTCGCGTATAAAAATAGTCGTACCGTCACGCTTCAGCCAGGCGCTTTCGAGACCGCTGACAATTCCGTCTTTTTCCAGTCGTTGCATGAATTCGCTTCGTGAATAGCTGGGCTCGTATCCCGACTTTTCCAGGTTTCGTTTTGCCAGCTCATCAAACGAGTCGTAACCGAGCATCTTGACGGCGGTAGGGTTTGCTGTCAAAATCCAGCCGTCCGGTGTCGTCCGGTATAGGCCGATGGTGGAATTTTCGTACAGGCTGCGAAAGCGTTCTTCACTCTCCTGCAATGCCTGCTCGGCGCGCTTGTGCTCTGTGATATCCCGGGAAATGCCTAGAATACCGACGATATTTCCTTCATCGTCCCTTAAGGGTATCTTGGTTGTCGAGACCCACGTGTCCTCGCTGTCCGGCCAGGTTTCTTTTTCTTCAATTCCCACCAGCGACTGGCCGGTGCGGATGATTTCCTGTTCGTCGGCGAGGGCCTGGCTGGCGTGTTCTTGGGAAAAAAAATCAAAATCGCTGCGGCCCAATGCCTCGGAGGGATCGGCCAACCCCAGCCAACTGGCCAGTGATTTATTGATGCGAATGAAGCGGCTGTCACGGTCCTTGAAGTAGATGTTGTCGGGGATGGTATCCAGCAATATGTTTAGTAACTGTTGTTCCTTCGCCAGGGCTTCTTCGGCCTGCTTGCGCTCGGTGATGTCAATGCATGTACCCACCCACTCGACGACATTGTTCTGCTCGTCGAGAATCGGTACACCTCTTGCAAGCATCAATCGGTACACGCCGTCGTACCGTCGCACTCGGTATTCGACATCGTAGTGTTCTTTAGTGGTGACAGCCCGATTCCAGATTTCGAGCGTGTGTTGAACGTCCTGCGGATGCAAGGCGGTAGACCATCCCGTTCCCTTAGTCTGCTCATAGGTCTGTCCGGTGAAGCTGCGCCACGACGGGATGTCTTCCACCACTTGGCCATTGGCGTCTGTCACCCAGGCGAACTGGCTGGTCACCTCCAAGAACGAGCGGTACCGCTTTTCGCTATGCCGCAACGCTTCCTCTGCCCGTCTGCGTTCGGTGATTTCCATTATGATGCCATGCCAAACGATATCGCCATTCGGCTGTTTTTCCGGGCGCGACATGCAATCATACCAACGAATTTTTCCATTGACGATGTGACGCAATTCCTCTCGCCAGGGCGCGAGTGACTCGGCGGATCGTTTTAAGGATTGATCCCATCTTTCCCGATCGTCAGGATGAATCTTATCGCCCAATAAGGCCCCGTTTTTCATAAGGTCTTCCGGCTCAAGATCAAACAACTCACGGGATGCCGTATTAACGTAGGGAAAGGAAAAGCTGCCGTCCGGATGCAAGGCGAATTTGTAAACCATGCCGGGGATGTTTTCTTCCAGACGCCGATATTTCTCCTTGTACTCGCAAAGAGCCTCTTCCATCTCTTTTATAGATGTTTTTGGCATAACCGTTCATTTCCTTTTTTGATCATAGCGAAAACGCGCTATGAGGTTAACAACCAGATTCTGCAACTAGTAGAACAATTCCTAACTTATGTTGCAATGGTTGTAACCCTGACAGGGTTCCGAACCCTGTCAGGGTTGCTATATAAATTAGAAAACCCACTACTAGTATTAAATGTAGTGAATTACATGGTTTTAGCAGACGAGTGATCTAAATTTTTTTCAGCTCAAGGATAGAAGCAGGCTTGGGCGGCAGGTCTTCGATGCTTTCAGCATCGCCCTGTCCGACCTTTTGCACAAAGATGTGCAGCTTTTTTGCGCGGCGCCATAGCTCCGTGTCGTAGCCTGGCTCCCAGAGGCCGACTGAAAAAGTCGTCAGATCGCGAAAGAGCCATGCACCTTTTTCCAGATCGTCACAACGGGCCAGCGAAACGCGATCACTGCGCTCGGCGTCGCGGAAAATTATGAATATCCTGGCGACATCGCCTTCGCTTTCCATGACGATTTGCGGCCGGGAGATGGGGATGCGCTTCGTCCCGCCGCCGCTCAAGCTGAACGGTGTGGAACGCCGGGAGACCTGGGTTGTTCGCCATTGCCTGCCGTCGTGGTTGACCAGAAAATATTGAGGAATGGCCGTTCCTTCCGCTCGCCAGTAAGTGGCAATGTAGGGGTGGCCCTGGGCGTCGGCGCACATCGAGGTCTGGTTGATGAGCTCGTGCCCTTGGGCAACCGTACAGGCGATCTCCGCCGTAGCTGCCGTAATCGGCAGGAGATATTCTTCCCCTGACGCCCGGCTCCAGGTCATTCCTCCATCGAGGGATTTGGTGTAGCATATATCGTGATTTGTCGATACGTCCCAGCTCTCCCGCCACACCCAGGAGAGGTGAGCCGTTCCGTTGGCGTCAACGGCCATTTGCCAGTAGGCGCTGCGTTGACCCTCGCCATCGATCAGGTTGCTCTGGCGCTGCGTCCACTTTTTCGTTCCGGTGTCATAATGGTCGATCACCAGGTTGCCGCGGCCCGATGATCCGTCGCGGTAGAGAAAGAGCAGGCTGCCATCCGGCATTCGATAAAACTCGGGATAGGTGACGCTGTGCTCGTTGTTACCGGTCATCGGCAAAATGTCGGTCAATTCCAGCGAGCCGGGGCTGACGCTGCGGCAGTAGCTCAGCGGACTGTTGTGATGATTCCATGCCATGTGCAGGAATCCGTCGCCATCGACCATGATGCTGATCGAATTGTGGGCATCGCGGACGTCGCCCTTGTATGCCGTTTTTTTGATCTCCCATTTCCGGCTGTCCAGCCTTCGTTTTGCCAAAACGACGAAACCATCCGGGTCGTAAAAAGAAACATACTGTTCCTCGTTGTGCGTTATCACCGAGTTTCGCCTGAAAATGACCGCGTTGATGGAATTTTTCGCCCAGCCATCGGCAATGGGAATAATTTGTGGTGATTCCACCGGTGCCGTACAATTGAGGGATTGCGACAGCAGAAATAGAAGCGGCAGAAAAGAAAATGTGAAAAGCCATTTTTTCATCGACTAAAATTACAGAGTAACCTTCTCAAAGAAGGTTAGCTTGTAAATCTCCATTGACATTCACAAGTGGCTTAGCTACATTTTGCGGTTCCAATATACGTTTCATTCAACGTTCTGTCAATGCTTTTGTGAGGAGAAAGAGCAGTAAAATAGCGTTACAATTTATGACTTGAATATGGCCTATGATTTTGTATTATTATATCTAAGTGGCGGATGAATTGTAATTGTCTAGCGAAGCTTCGCCTCAAACCGACAAGTATTAAATTTTAGTACATCGAATTTTTTGACAGGATTACAAGATCATAGAGGATTTACAGGAGAATTAATAATCATGTAGATCGATATATTAAGCGTTCTAGTCGGTGTTCACGCTTTAGCGTGCCCCCTGCCCAAGCAAGCTAAAGCTTGAACACCGAACCCTACCAGATAAGAATCGCTCAATTCAGGCTCAATGAAACAGATACAATATTTCGATGTACCGGATTTTTTGGTTCCGGTTAATCCTGTAGAATCCGGTTTATCCTGTCAATTTTTATTTTGTGATTTACAGGATTTGACAAGCTATTCATATTAGATCAAGGAAGATGTTTTTATGCCCGCTGACAATCGCCCCAATCGCCGTCGATTTCTAAAAGATATAATCGGATCGACGGTTGCCGTTATTGGTTTTCCAACCATCGTGCCCGCAGTCGTGTTGGGCCGAAACGGCAAAACGGCGCCGAGTGACCGCATCACAGTCGGTTGCCTGGGCGTCGGCTGGCAGGGGACGACGAACATGGAGGATTTTCTGCGGGAATCGGACGCCCGGGTCATCGCTGTCTGTGATGTGGATGCCGTTCATTTAAAAGAAGCCAAAACGACGGTGGATAGATGGTACGGCAATAAAGATTGCCGGACTTTTCATGATTTTCGCGAGATGATCGCCAGGGACGACATTGACGTCCTGTCCATTGGCTTGCCGGATCACTGGCATGCTATTCCGGCCATAGAGGCCGTAAAAGCGAATAAAGATATCTATGGCGAAAAACCGTTATCTCACAGCCTGGTCGAAGGACGGGCTATATGCAACGCCGTGGCAAAATACGACCGCATCTGGCAGACGGGCAGTTGGCAACGGTCGCAGCAGCATTTTCGATTTGCCTGCGAGCTGGTGCTCAACGGGCGTATTGGCAAGGTGAATCTGGTCGAAGTCGGATTGCCTTCCGGCCATACGGATTTTGAAGGAACCGCGGGACAGGAACAGGTGCAACCTCCACCTGAGGGGCTGGATTACGATTTTTGGCTCGGTCCCGCACCTTATGCACCTTATGCGGTAGCCCGTGTGCACAAAAACTGGCGCTGGCATCTCGATTACGGCGGCGGCCAGATCATGGACTGGGTCGGGCACCACGTGGACATCGCCCTCTGGGGGCTTGGCCTGGATTACAGCGGCCCGGTGGAGATTGTCGGCACAGCAGAATATCCCAGGGACAGACTATGGAATTCTGCGACCACGTATTGGGTCGAGGCGACATATCAGAACGGCTTGAAAATGATCATCGCCGGCGGCTATCCCCAGGTGTGCGACGGTCGCAGCGGCACAAAATGGATCGGCGAATACGGCTGGGTTCGGGTGGATCGCGGAGGCATCGAGGCTTTTCCCCAAAAACTGTTGCGGGAAAAGTTCGGCCCCGAAGAAGTCCACCTCTTTCAGTCGCCGGGCCATATCCGTAATTTTTTGGATTGCGTCAAGAGCCGCCAGGAGACAATAACACCGTGCGAGGTCGCTCATCGTTCCGCAACACCCGGACATCTGGGACAGATCGCCATGTTACTGGGGAGAAAAATTCGATTCAATCCACACACGGAAGAAATCATCGGCGACCAGACGGCCGCCAGGATGCTAGGCAATTCCATGCGCAGCCCCTGGCATTTATAGGAACGGTGAAATTGTACTCTTTAGATAACAGGTGGCCAGAATGTTCGGGCGAAAAAATATAAACCGGCGACAATTTTTAAAACGATCCTGTCTCACTTCGGGCGCAATTTTGGGCTTGCCCACGATCTTTACAGCCGAAACATTTGCTAGCACAAGACAGCCATCGCCCAACAATCGCATCCAAATGGGCTGCATCGGGCTTGGCGGCCAGGGCACGTTTAACATGAACGCTTTTCTTAACAACGACCTGGTGCAAGTCGTGGCCCTGTGCGATGTGAATCCCGGCAGCGACGATTACGACATGCTTTATCAATTTCCCGGCACAACCACCGCGGGATTGAGCCGGGCGGAGCAGATGGTGAAAGCGCATTATGCCAGCCGAAGCAAATCCGGCACGTTCAACGGCGTGGTGACCTATGGCGATTTTCGCGAGCTGTTGGCGCGGGATGATATTGACGCGGTGACCGTGTGCACGCCGGATCATTGGCACGGGCTTATCTCGATAGCCGCCGCCAAAGCTGGGAAGGATATTTATTGCGAAAAACCGCTGGTCAATACCGTTGCCGAAGGCCGCGTCGTATGCAATGCGGTTAAGGAACATGGGCGCATTCTGCAAACCGGCAGCCACGAGAGGTCGAACGACAGCGTGCGTTATGCTTGCGATCTGGTGCGCAACGGGCGAATCGGCCGGTTGCAGACGATTTACGTCAACATGCCGAATTCCGATAATCAGCATGACATGCTGCGCAACAACTCCGATCCCAAGCCCGCCATGCCCGTTCCGCCCGGATTCGATTACAACCTATGGCTTGGTCCCGCCTCCTGGGCGCCATACACTCGCGAACGCTGCCATTTCTGGTGGCGATACATTATGGAGTACGGCGGCGGGGAGATGACCGACCGCGGCGCCCATATCATCGATTTGGCGCAGCTCATCAATGATGCCGATGATAGCGGCCCCGTTGAGATAGTTGCCAAGGGCAAAAGAGTCGGCAACGGTTTATACGACTGTTTTATTGAATACGATTTCGAATGCACCTATAAAAATGGCGTCAAAATGATCGGCAGCAGCAAAGACCCGCGCGGCTTGAAACTGATCGGCACCGATGGCTGGATTTTCATCCATATTCACGGTGGCCGTCTGGAAGCCGAGCCGCCGTCGCTGCTGCGCGAATTCATCGGACCGGGTGAATTCCACGTCGAGCGCAGTCCCGGCCACCATCAAAACTTTCTCGATGCGGTGCTGAGCCGGAAGAAGCCCGTCGCCCACGAAGAGATCGGCCATCGAACGGCCACGATATGCCATCTGTTGAACATTGCCATGGAAACGGACAGAAAACTCCTATGGGATCCCGCCAGGGAGCAGATCACTAACGATCCGGCTGCGAACAGAATGTTGTATCGCCCGCCACGATCTCCGTGGACATTGTGACGAATGGATCGCTGTCGAGAGCGTGGTATTTAACCAGATGAATTTCAAATGCGCAACTGCGCAGGTGAAATGTCAAACGTGAAAGGTGAAAAGTGAAACGGGAAAAACCATTCTTTGTGTATTTCATTCACGTTTGAAGGCTCACGCTTACCTGAAAGCAGTTAGAGTGCCTAGAGTAGTTAGTGTCTGGAGTGAGGAGTCTCCAGGAATGCGCCTGACGCC
>METF01000093.1:8246-11017 GCA_001771235.1 Candidatus Zhuqueibacterota bacterium RBG_16_48_16 | reverse complement strand
AGAAATAGAAAAGACGTATTTTCTTCGATGTTGCTTCTCATAAGTGTTGTGCTGTTCGGCGCCAGCGGGGCAGGACGTGCGGATTTTAGCGCCGATCTGGAAAAATCCTTTTCCGAGATTGCCCAATACGAATACGGACAAAGCCGGGAAAGGCTCACCGAGTTTTCCGACCTGGTGAAAAGGACATCCGCTTCGCCGGAAAGCTTGAAACAAATTCAAACCGGCATGATCAGGCTCATGCTCGCGAAAGATGCGACGTTTGCGGCCAAACAGTTCATCTCCAGAGAATTGAGTGTTATCGCCACGGAAGAGGTCGCGGAGCCTTTGGCCAAACTACTGCTCCGCGAAGAGACAGCCGACATCGCCCGATACGTCCTGGAGCGCGTTTCCGGTGAAAAGGTGGACAGGGTTTTGTTACAAGCGCTTGACTCGACATCCGGCCTTGTTAAAGTGGGCGTTATCAATTCGCTGGGACAGCGCCGGGCGAAAAGTGCTGTGACAGAGCTGAGCGAGCTTGTCGTCGATGACGATCCGCAAGTCGCCACTTCGGCGGCTGCGGCATTGGGAAAGATCGGCACCGATGACGCCGCAAAAGCACTGGCAAGCGCTGCCAGCAAAGCGGGGCCGGCCTTACAGGAGACGATCCTGGATGCTTATTTGAGTTGCGCCGTTTTGCTGTCAAAGGATGGCAAAACCGCGAGAGCGGCGGAAATCTATCGCGACGTTTTCAAGCAAGAGGTTACGCCGACCGTCCGATCTGCTGCTTTGCGCGGCCTGGTCAGCGTATCCGGCGACAAGGGATTGGGTATCGTTATCGGGGCATTGAAAGAAGGCGACCCGGACTTGAGCGCCGTAGCCCTGGGTATTGTGCGCGATTTGCCTCAAAACACGGACATCACGCCGCTATTGAATGAATTCGATTCCTTGTCGGATGATGGCCGGGTTCAGTTGCTTGCCGCCCTGTCCGACCGCATCGAGAAAAAGGCGGGCCCGCTTGCCGAACAGGCGACTCGTAGCGAAAATGAGGCGGTGCGGATCGAAGCCATAAAAGCGCTGGGAATTATCGGCAATGAGTTACATGTGGAGATGCTGGCGCAGGCGGCTGCGGCTAAGTCGGGCGATGAACAGGAAACGGCCAGGGTGAGCTTGTACAGGTTAATGGGTGACGCTGTCAACCGACAAATCCAGGCGCTCATTCCCCAGGCTGCGCCAGAGGTTAAAGTGGAGCTGATCAAAAGCGTTGGCGAGCGCCGCATGAATGAGGCGTATCCGTTGATCTTGTCCGTCGCGCAACAGGACAGCGACAGGCGGGTGCGCGTCGAAGCAATCAAAGTTCTCGGTCTGGTCACCAAAGCGGACGATTTGCCGGCATTGATCGATCTGCTGTTGCAGGCGCAAAGTGACGCGGAACGCCGAGAGCTGGAACGGTCGATCATTATCGTATCGCAAAACATCGAAAATAAAGACAACCAGGCCGATGCCATGATCGCTGTCTTGCCCGGTGTGACCGAAATAAAGGCCCTGGGCTCTTTGCTTCAGGTCATCGGCAAAACGGGTGCGGCGCCGGGATTGGCCAAACTAAAGGAAGCTTTGCGGAACGAGAATGCCGAAATACAGGTGGCGGCGATCCAGGCGTTATCGGTTTGGCCCAATGCCGAGCCTGTTTCTGATCTTGAGAGTGTGGCGAAAAATTCACCGGATCAGCAACAGCGGATACTGGCCTTGCGTGGGTACGTTGAGCTGAACAAAAAGGATAATCAGGGCTCGCCCGTGACCGTGCTGGAACGGTACAAGCTGGCGATGCAGATGGCCAGTGATGTGAATGAGAAGAGAATGGTGCTTTCCGGCGTCGGCACGATGAATACAACAGATGCCCTGGCCATGGCAAAAACATATCTCATAGATGAATCGTTGAAAAACGAGGCTGAGGCTGCGGTCATGCAAATTGCCAGAAATATGGGCAGGGAGCATCCCGAAGCCTCGAAGAAAGCGCTGCAGGAAATTATCGCCACCACGCAAAACGAAATGACAAAGAGAAATGCCCAGCGGATCCTCAGTTGGTTGAATTAGTATTTTACGTAACATTTCGCCATTTTTGAGCAAAACATTTTTTAATAGAACACGGATCGAACGGATTGAACGGATCAAAACGGATTTAAACTCTCGTTTTAAATTGATCTTTGGCCCAATGCCGAGCCTGTTTCTGATCTTGAGAGTGTGGCGAAAAATTCACCGGATCAGCAACAGCGGATACTGGCCTTGCGTGGGTACGTTGAGCTGAACAAAAAGGATAATCAGGGCTCGCCCGTGACCGTGCTGGAACGGTACAAGCTGGCGATGCAGATGGCCAGTGATGTGAATGAGAAGAGAATGGTGCTTTCCGGCGTCGGCACGATGAATACAACAGATGCCCTGGCCATGGCAAAAACATATCTCATAGATGAATCGTTGAAAAACGAGGCTGAGGCTGCGGTCATGCAAATTGCCAGAAATATGGGCAGGGAGCATCCCGAAGCCTCGAAGAAAGCGCTGCAGGAAATTATCGCCACCACGCAAAACGAAATGACAAAGAGAAATGCCCAGCGGATCCTCAGTTGGTTGAATTAGTATTTTACGTAACATTTCGCCATTTTTGAGCAAAACATTTTTTAATAGAACACGGATCGAACGGATTGAACGGATCAAAACGGATTTAAACTCTCGTTTTAAATTGATCGTGGAAAATTTGTCGTTTGAGAGCAGACTCTGCCAAAATCAAAACTGTCATTGCC
>METF01000093.1:4859-8172 GCA_001771235.1 Candidatus Zhuqueibacterota bacterium RBG_16_48_16 | reverse complement strand
AGATCTCACTAAACGAGAGGTTAAAGAATTATGGCTGAAACGAACAGTTCATCCTTAAAAGACAAAGAAATAAGCCGGCGAAATTTCTTGGGTGGATTTGCGGCGACCGCGGCCACGATTTCGATTGTCCCGCGCCACGTTTTGGGCGGAGCCGGCTACCAGGCGCCCAGCGACACATTGAACATCGGTTGCGTCGGCATAGGCGGGAAGGGTTTTTCCGACTCGGAGGAGATGAAGGGAGAGAACGTTGTAGCTCTGTGCGATGTGGATGAATCACGGGCTGCTGAGAAACAGGGCAATGAAAATGAAGAAAAACGAAATGCGTTTATCAATTTTCCCAAGGCAAAATTCTACAAGGATTTTCGCCAGATGCTGGACAAGGAGAAAAGCCTTGACGCGATCACCGTGAGCACTCCGGATCATAATCACGCAGTTATTGCCGCCTGGGCGATGAAAATGGGCAAGCATGTTTTCGTGCAAAAACCCCTGACCCACACGGTTTATGAGGCGCGGTTTTTAAGAGAAACGGCAAAAAAATACGGCGTCATTACGCAGATGGGCAATCAAGGGCACGCGGATGAAGGCGGCCGCCTGGTGTGCGAATGGATCTGGGATGGCGCCATCGGCGATGTCGAAGAAGTCCATTGCTGGACCAACCGCCCGATCTGGCCGCAGGGGATCGAGGCGCCGACGGAAATACCTTCCGTGCCGCCGACGCTGGAGTGGGATTTGTGGCTGGGTCCGGCAAGATGGCGTCCTTATCACCCGGCCTATTTGCCATTCTTCTGGCGGGGATTCTGGGATTTCGGCACCGGCGCTCTTGGCGACATGGGCGCGCACATCATCGATCACGCCTACTGGCCGCTGAAGTTAAAATATCCCACACACGTGCAAGCCAGCTCCACGCGGTTTACCGAGGCTTCGCCGCCGGCTGCCTCAATCGTCACATATCAATTCCCCGCTCGCGAGAATATGCCGCCGGTCAAGCTGGTCTGGTACGACGGAGGGCTGAAGCCCCCGCGCTCGAAAGTGATCGAGCAAGGCCGCATGCTGGGCGACGATGGTGGTGGCATCTATTTCATCGGCACCAAAGGCGAGCTCATGGTTTCGGTCTATGGCAGGAATCCGCGTCTCATCCCGGAACCCAAAATGAGAGAATACCTGCTCCAGCTAAAAGACAAAGGTGGGCCTCAGACAAAAATTCCACGTTCACAAGGCATTCACAAGGAATGGCTTGAGGCGATCAAAAAGGGCGATTCGAAGCAGGCGACCACAAACTTTGAATATTCCGGCCCGCTCACGGAAACGATGTTGTTGGGCAACGTAGCCATCCGCTTCGCCGAAGAGAATGCCATCCTGGAATATGACGGCGACAAAGGCGAGATCACCAATCTGCCGAAGGCGAACGATTACCTGCATACAGAATATCGGCACGGATGGTCTTTGTAAACTGGTTACAGTTAGACAGTAAAATCACGAGTAGAGTATCTATTCAGCCACCAAGTCGCAAAGCCACCAAGGAACACAAAAAAGCTTTGTGAACCTTTGTGTCTTCGGGTTTTCGTGGCAGAAAAATTATGATACCTGAATAGTAACTGAGTAGAAAATGCAAGAGATGAATGAGAAAAAAACAATGAACCGCCGCAGTTTTCTCACCATGAGCGCGGCGGCAAGCGCCGGCCTGATGCTGTCCAAGAGCGGAAAGGCCGGGTCCACGCCCTTGAGCAGCAATGATTTGAATGTGGCCATCATCGGCACCGGCGCCCAGGGCCAGGTGCTGCTCGATGCCTGCCTGAATATCCCCGGACTGCGCTTTCGGGCGGTGTGCGATATCTGGGCCGATTGGAACAGAAAACGGGCGGCGCGCCTGTTGCAGAAGTACGGTCACCAGGTGAACGAGTATGAGGATTACCGCGATTTGCTGGCGAAGGAAAAAGACCTCGATGCCGTGCTCATCGCCACACCGGATTTCTGGCACCATCGCCATGCGATGGACTGTCTTGAAGCCGGGGTGAACGTGTATTGCGAAAAAGAAATGTCCACTGACTTGATCAAGGCGCGCGAGATGGCTCTTACAGCGAGACGAACCGGCACGCTGCTGCAAATCGGCCACCAGCGGCGCAGCAATCCCCGCTACATTCATTGTTATAAAAAATTATTAACCGAGGCAAAAATCCTCGGTCGCATCACCACCATTAACGCGCAATGGAACCGGGCGGTTCAGGAGGACATCGGCTGGCCGAAAAAGTACCCGATCAAACAGGATATTCTGAAAAAGTACGGATTTGACAATATGCTTCAGTTCCGCAACTGGCGCTGGTACAAGCAGATGGGCGGCGGCGCCATCGTCGATCTTGGCTCGCACCAGATCGATATTTTTAGCTGGTTCCTGAATGCCAGGCCCAAGTCCGTTATGGCCAGTGGCGGCACGGATTATTATGCAAAGAAAACCCACGAGTGGTACGATACCGTGCAAACGCTCTGGGAATATGACACCAATGAAGGCGTGGTGCGCGTTTTTTACCAGACCATCACCACCAACAGCAGCCAGGGTTATTTTGAAACTTTTATGGGCGATGAGGGGACGCTGCAAATATCCGAGTCGGCTTCGCGCGGCGCCGTCTACCGTGAGGTCTCGAATCCCAACGCGCCTTTGTGGGATAAATGGATCAAGATGGGTTATATTACCGCGCCCCAGGTGATGGCCCAGCCGGCCAATGCGGCGGGATTGGATGTGCGCGAAACAGTGGCTCCGCCGAAACATGATATTGCTGTTGAGATGAATGTGCCCTATCATCAGCCCCATTTGGAAAATTTCTTCAATGCCGTGCGTGGGCTGGAGGAGCTGAATTGTCCTGGAGAAGTGGGTTACGAGACGGCCGTTTCGGTGTTGAAAGTGAATCAGGCTGTGGAGACCGGCAGGCGACTCTTTTTCAAGCCGGAGGAATTTCAGGTGTAGCCTGATTCATTTGTCACTTTTATGTTTGACTTTTGAGTCCACTCTAAAAACCACGAATGACACGAATTGGACCAATTTTTTTTATCTTTCCAATAAAATCAATTCGCTAAAATTCGTGAAATTTGTGGTTTCTTCCTTTATAGATAAAACACATTTTTGAGATTTGATTTTGATCCTGCTTCTAAGAATGCTGTTAAAACACCCAGATTACCCTGTGATCGGTCACGAAAAAATGTCTATCCGCAGTTTGGCTATTTTTATTCTCGTGGTTTTATGTTTTTTTCACTTTGCTGCCCTGCCGCAGGAGCCTAAATTGGGGGACGTCAGCGATGGCAGTCGCGCCGTGCCGATCCA
>METF01000093.1:354-4813 GCA_001771235.1 Candidatus Zhuqueibacterota bacterium RBG_16_48_16 | reverse complement strand
GATCATCCTCTTTTGCCGTTTTCCACCAGGCAAACCTGTCTACCGTGCCACAGCTACGAGACGATCCGCCACGGCTGGCATTTTAATGCGGCCGATTCCGGTGTTGCGCCGGGCCGGCCCGGCCATCCCTGGATTTACAGCGATAGAATCACAGCCACACAAATTCCGTTATCCTTTCGGCCCTGGCCCGGCACATATCGACCCGAAAGCATTGGATTGACGCCGTTTTATTTCGTCCGGGAATTCGGCCGGCAATTTCCGGGAGGTGGCGTTGGCGAGGACGATTCCTCCGACGTCGACAACCTGGCGCTGCGCTGGATGATCTCCGGCAAACTGGAGATCAACTGCCTGGCCTGTCACGACGCCGGCGCGGATCACGACCAGGCGGAATATGCCAAAGCCGTGCAAAAGCAAAATTTTCGCTGGGCCGCCGCGGCCACGGCGGGTTTCGCTACGGTCACCGGCTCGGCCAAAGACATGCATGACGGTTACGATATCTATAGTGAGCAGGTCATCGGCGATGGCCCGCTGGCACCCCCGCGCGTTGCTTATGAAGCCAATCTCTTTCATAAACAGAACAAGGTGTTTTTCAACCTGACACGCGACGTGCCTGACGAGCGATGCTATTTCTGCCATTCCACTGTTTTTTCCGATGGGACATCCGCTGAAAAATGGGAAACGGATGAAGACGTGCACTTAAAGGCGGGCCTGATGTGCGTCGATTGCCATCGCAACGGACTGGATCATCTCATGGTGCGCGGCTATGAGGGAGAAGCCCTTGTTCGGGGAAAAGATGCCATTGCCTCGCTTTCCTGCGCGGGATGCCACATCGGCAACCATGACGATGACAAGCCGCTGCACGGACGGCACGGCGCGCCAAAACCCAGGCACACCGGCATCCCCACCGTTCATTTCGACATCCTGAGCTGTACGGCCTGCCATTCGGGCCCGTGGCCCTCCGGCCAAACCGGATTGGTCAAAACCGCCATGGCGCACGGACTGGGAAACCAGGGCGTGGCCAAAGGCGATTCCGTTGCTCCCGCTATTGTCTCCCCTGTTTATGCCAGGGGCTATGGAGAAAAGATCGCTCCTCACCACCTGATGTGGCCGTCTTTTTGGGCGGAAATGAAAAACGATACTTTGAGCATTCTCGCGCCGACGTTCGTCAAGCCGTACATGCTGGCTGTGATCGAAAGCGACACGCTTTCGGATAGCACCAATTTCGCCCTGATGAAACAAGGCCGATGGCCGAGGTTGGGAAAAAATCATCTCTTGAAAATGCTGGATACGCTGACGACGCAATTGGCCAATGGAGCCGTTGCCGCATACATCAGCGGCGGTGTGGTATATCGTTATAGTAAAGACAAAGGCTTTATCGAAGAAAGCCGCCCATTGGCCGCCCCTTATTTATGGGCCTTTGCTCACGACGTAAGACCCGCCGCGCAATCGCTTGGCAGCACGGGCTGCAAAGACTGCCACGCCGTAAATTCCGCTTTCACCTTTGCGTCCATCGGTATTCCTTCGCCCCTGGCGTTTGAAAAGCAAACGACATCCACGGCGGAATTCCAGGGAACGCGGGGCTTGTACCCGAGGTTGTTTGCATTGACATTCTATTTCCGCCCCCTGCTCAAGTGGACGATCCTGGGCTGCGGTCTGGTTATGGCCGCCATCCTGATGCTCTATCTTTTCAAAGGCCTGGATGTTATCATCAAAACAGTTTCCGGAAACAAATCTTAAATGAAAGGCAACCTGAGAGCATGTTGAGAATCGGATCGTTGCTCGTCGTGGTGATCGTTATCCTTTGGTATATCCTGGCGCTGGTAAAAGCGTCCGGCGAGGTGCGCAAAACGATGGCATGCTCCATCGACGTTCTCAAACGATCCCTGTCCGACTGGCGACATAATTTTAGAAATCTATTCTTATTCCTGGCATTTCTCAGCGCGACCATTTTGATCCTGACCGGGTTTCTTTTTTATCTTCTCCTCGGCAAGCCCCTGGCCGGCATTGCGCTTTTATTGCACGTGGCCATTGCCCCGATTTTCGCCATCAGCATGGTCGCTTGCTTGATAACCCAGGCGTATTCTCACCGCTTTAACGGCGGCGATTGGGTCTTGTTAAAAAAGTGGCTTGAAACCAAAAAGATGGTTCCCGAAGCGAAGGCTTTTGGATTCTTACAAAAAGTGCTGTTTTGGCCGTTGGTCTTTTGCGCCACGCTGCTGACGTCGATCATTCTCACCATGTACCCTGTTTTTGGCACAATGGGACAGGAATTTTTGCTCAACGTGCACCGATTTTCGGCTGTATGTTTTTTTGCCAGTGCACTTTTTCTTATTTATATTATCATTGTAACGACTCAGCCACCAAGTCACAAAGTTACTAAGAAACACAAAAAACCTTTGTGATCCTTTGTGTCTTTGAGTCTTTGTGGCAAAAATTACGATACCTCAACAGACGGTCAAAAAATAAATTTTGAAATCAACAAATTGATTACCTCATAATGTACAAGGAGAATCGCAAAATGGTAAAAAAGCTCGTTTTGATTAGCCTGGTTTTAGGCGGCTTGCTCACGGCGTTGTCGCCGCAATTTCTTTATGCCGCCGATGAGAAAACGAAACAGGAAGTCAAGCTGGTGCCCATCCCCCTTGAGCTGCCAAAGCCCATGTTTATCGGCACGCCGACGCCGATGAAAATTGAGAAACTGGAACAGCCGCTCGGCAAACCGCGCCCGCCTTTTCTTGCTCCCGCAGGCACCATCAACGCAGCGCTGAACAAGCCCGTCGCCAGCTCGGACGATCTGCCGGTGATCGGTGAAGTCGAGATGGTGACCGATGGCGATAAGGAGGCGGAGGACGGCAGCTATGTGGAGCTGGGGCCGTTCAAGCAGAACGTTGCTGTGGACCTGGAACAGAAATACAACATCTATGCAATCGTTATCTGGCATTTCCACAAGCAGCCGCGCGTCTATAAGGATGTTGTCGTGCAGGTGGCAGACGACGCGGCATTTACCACAAACGTAAAAACGCTGTTTAATAACGATCTTGATAATTCACTCGGTTTTGGCGTCGGCAATGACTGGCATTATGTCGAAACAGCCGAGGGCAAGCTGATCGATGCAAAAGGCGTACAGGGACGATTCGTGCGATGCTTTTCCAATGGCAACACCAGCAACGATCTGAACCATTACATCGAAGTGGAGGTTTACGGTACACCTGTCAAATAAGCATTACATAGTCACGGTATATTTTTTTATCATCCTGCTGGCACTGGCGCTGCGTCTGCCGCAACTGTCGCGGCGCCCGATGCATACCGATGAAGCGGTTCATGCGTACAAATTCGGCACTCTTCTCGAGGAAAAAACGTACCGTTACGATCCGAACGAATACCACGGCCCCACCTTGAATTATTTCTCCATGGTTCCTGCCCTGCTTTTCCGGCAAAAAAGCTATCAAGCGCTGTCCGAAACGACCTTGCGAATCGTGCCGGTCTTTTTCGGGGTGATACTCGTTTTATGGACGTTGATGTCATCGAAATTTTTCGGGCGAAGGGCCGCCGCAGTTGCGGCCCTGCTGATCGCCAGCTCTCCGGGAATGGTATTTTACAGCCGCTATTATATCCAGGAAATGCTGCTGGTTTGCTTCACCGCCGGATTTTTTCTTTTCGCTTATCTGTACATTCTGACCGGCAAAAATCGCTGGCTCGTGGTGTCCGGTATTTTTGCGGGATTGATGGTTGCCACGAAAGAGACGTTTGTCCTTTCACTCCTGGCTCTGATTTTGGCAATCGTCATCAACCGGATCGTTTGGGGACGAAAAAAATTCTCCCTTAGGCCGCTGCCGGCTTTGATCTTTCTGATAAGCGCGTGTGCTGTTTCCGGGTTATTCTACTCCTCCTTTTTGACCAACCCCGCTGGCTTGCGGGATTTTTTTGCTTCTTTCCAGACCTATTGGCACCGCTCGGCCCAACAGCAGGTGCATATCCAGCCGTGGTTTTATTATCTCCGGATTTACGGTTTCTATCATACTGATGGTGGATCCTGGTGGTCGGAATGGCTGGTGTTCGTTGGTGCGGCGTTCGGTCTTTTAGCGATTTTTGCCAAAAGCATCAAAAACGGTGATGATACGGCGAGCCGGATTTTAGCGCTGTATGCGATTCTGCTCGCTGTAATCTATTCGGTAATTCCTTATAAAACACCGTGGAGTTTCCTGAGCGCTTTTTTTGCCTGGATCGTTTTGGCGGGAATCGGCATTGCCTGGCTTTATGGCCGGTGTAAAACTCATATTGCTAAAGCAGGAATACTGGTTTTTATCGTGATCGGCATCTCGCACTTGTGCTATTTATCCTGGCGGGCCAATTTCCGGGACGAAAGCCATCCGGGTAATCCTTATGTCTACGCTCATACGTCGAAGGATATATTTGATGTTACCAAGCGCGTTAAAGAGATTGCCGCCGCAACGGACGG
>METF01000093.1:0-144 GCA_001771235.1 Candidatus Zhuqueibacterota bacterium RBG_16_48_16 | reverse complement strand
GCCGTTATTCGACAGGTACATGGAGCTGAGACCCGGTGTGGAATTGAGAGGGTATGTTCGTAAAGATCTGTGGGATCGATATCATACTTGGAATACAGCTCGACCGAGGTGAGTCTTTATTTGCATCTATTCAGCCACCAAGTC
>METF01000092.1:1616-6289 GCA_001771235.1 Candidatus Zhuqueibacterota bacterium RBG_16_48_16 | reverse complement strand
TATTTGGAAATTGCATCGCCTTTTTTGATCGGATCGGCGTCGCTTTCGATCAGGGTTTTCAAGTCCTTAAAAACCGTGTTCGCTAAATTATCAGGAGACATAAATTCATAGGCCATGTCTCTTTTTTCGTCCCGGAGATCCTTCCAGGTTTTGCCGTCCTCATTTTTTGTCAACGCCCAACGTTGGATTTGTCGCCAGCTAGGTTTGCCGTCCAGCTCCCCGGACACTTCCCGGTAATTAAGCTCCTGATCGACAAACATATATTTACAGACATTATAGACAGTCGATGAAAATTTTATAGCCATTTACATATCCTCTAGAAAGGTGATGGCGGTTTCTGCAGCGGCTCTTGGTCTTCAAAGACATATAGCCCGATTTTGCGATATTCGTCCGGATGAATTTTGAGGCCATGATTATAGGCCGTATCGAGCACCTCAAGCCATTCTTTTGTGTTGACCGGCTCAGATTTGTCGAATTCGAAAATCGGGTATCTGGAATCGCCAAAGTTGCGGTCGATCAGCATCTTGACCAGCTTGCGAGCCTGGTTATCGAGAAAATACATATCATCGACGGCAATTTCGCGCTTGACTTTGTACTGAGAGAGATTTTCGCCGATCTTCATTCCCTGGGATTCTTCGACCGCATTAGCATGGCCAAGAATGGAAATGGCGATGCCCTTATTACAGCGGTCTTCAAACTTGTCGTGATCGCCGGTGCTTCGTTTTGCTTCGATTATGTCTATAGTGGAGCCATCGGGCATAATTCCCCGCGATGACCTGGCCAGGGCATTGATGCCGTCTTCTAATGCCATCTTGAAAGCGGAGTCCGATCCAGGAGGATACTTGCCGATAATAAAGCCTTCACCGAACGTCTCGATGAAGCTCGCCCAGGATTCCAGGCCAAACTCTTTCAAAATGAAATCCCGCAAAACAGGCAGCAGCACAGGAATTTCGGACGATTCGGCGACGATCGCTTCATCCGGAATCGGCTCCGCGCGATTGCCCCAATCGACCATCAGGATTCCGTCTTTGTAGCGAAAATATTTCTGATCCAGTTTTCGATGCTTTACCGGAATTTGTTTTCCGTCCACTACTTGCCAGTCGAAATCAATGACGACATATTTTTTCAGTATGGCTTCATGGAGGCCCTTGAAAAAATTGCGCGCATCGAGCTGATTAATCACGCTTTCGATCCACTCGGCGCGCTCGATGTCAGCGTCCGAATCCGAGAAGGGATAAAGGTGGAATTCTTTCTGGAATCCCGCGCGCCGGCCGATAAGGCAGCCATTGATGTGACTGTCTATCTCCGCCCTATTCATCATGGCGATGAGATCGCGAAACACGCCTTTTTCATATTGCTGATAGGCCGATTTGTAAAACGCAGGATTGAACTGCGGGATGTTATATCCCATCTTGCTATTTATCTGGATCATAAAATTCTCCATTTGTTGGGCAAATATAAGCAGACGATTGCTATTACCGAAACAGAACACATTCGGATATACAGTTGAATTTCAAGAATTTGGAGATGTAAAAAAGGCGTGTAAATTAGCGGGTGTTGCCAATATAAATCAATTTTAATGAAAAATCAAGAATGAAAATATTCAACTTCACAATAGACTTTGAAAAGAAAACAGCGGATATCCTGCTGTTTGGAGAGATCGGCTCTGAAATACGGGCCAATGAGTTTGTCGATCAGATATTCGGCCTTGAAAAAGAGGGCATTGATAAATTCAATATTTTCATTAATTCCATTGGTGGTGATGTGTTCGAGGGATTTACGATTTACAATGCCCTCAAAGGTCGAAACGCCACAATTTATATTTATTCGGTGGCGGCCTCTATCGCCAGTTTTGTGGCTATGGCTGGCAAAAAAGTCTATATGTCGAAAAATGCTTTTATGATGATCCACAACCCGTGGACCATTGCCATAGGCGATTCCGAAGAATTCAAAAAAACACAGACGCAGCTTGAGCGAATAAAAGTAACGATCATGGATGCTTATCGAGAGCGCACAAAGGCTGATGAGCCAACCTTGCGAAGCTGGATGGACAATACCACCTGGTTCAGTTCCAGCGAGGCGATGCAGCTCGGATTTATCGATGGCATCCAGGATGCAAAAACCAGCGAGCCGACGGTCTATAATCGCTTTAAAACGTTCATCAACAACACCGTTGAAAATAAATTTAAAACCATTTTAAACATACCAAATGGAGATGGCAAAATGAAATTTAGTCCCGAATTTTTAAAGAAGCTTGGCCTCGATGAAAACGCGACCGAGGCAGACATCGAAAAAGCAGTCGAGAAATTGGAAGTTGCTGCGCCTCCGGAACCGCCGTCGCCGCCAGCCCCCAAAGAAAGCGATAGCCAGCCGACCAAAGCATTACTGGCAAGGATCGAAGCCCTTGAAGTTGACCGAAAAGCCGAAGCCGATAAGGACGCCGAAACGCTGATCGACATGGCTATTGCGGACGGCAAAATTCTCCCGGCTGACAAAGACGCTTACGTAATCTTTGCAAAATCCGATTTTACCGAGACCAAAAAAAAGTTAGATGCCCGCGCGAAAAACTCGGCGCTGCCGGGAAAAACCAACATACCCGGAGGCGATAACGATCCCGAAAAGAAAATGACCTCGACGCAAAAGGCGGCTGAGCATTTCAAGGCGTCGGGGCGGGCGCCGCTTGTCACGAAAAAGTAACCGGTATTTTTACACATAAATCGAGAGGAATCGAGAAATGGCAAATATCAGGACGATATCTCCGGGCGACCCGGTCAGCGCTCTTGCGCTCGAAGGGTTGATGGAGACCGCTCCCATCCTCCAGGATGTGGATTTTTACAGTAAAATGGGACCCGCTGACAGTGTTAAAACGGCGCGGGAAGGCGCGGTAAAGGTCAAAATAACCAGGTCCTTAAATGAGGACAACGTTGCGGTGGCACCAACTCCCGTATATTCGGCTGTAGCAAAAAGCATTGTGTCTTTTGACGCCACAGCAGATGTGATTCTTGAAGATCGCAACGAAGACCCGGAAAGTGAGTTGGCCGTTCAAACCAGGCTCGAAGCGCGTGAAGCGGGATGGGTCTTGCAAAACATGTGTTTTGTCGGAGATCATGCAGTCGATCCAGAGGATTTTGACGGGATGGTGAATCTTGTCAATGTGAACTGGGTCATCAATAACGGTGTACTGGTCCCGGTGGGCAATTCGGATGCAATGGTCGAAGCTCAACAGATAGCCATCGAAACTTTGCTTCAGCTTTTTGCCCGTGTTCGTGGCAGCGCGACCCATGCCTATATGAATGAATTTTTGAAGATCAGATGGCTGACGGTTGGCAAAAATCTCGGTTATTACCGACAATCAAAAGATGAGCTGGGAAATACCATTGATATGATCGGCAACACGATCATTCGCGGCGCTGGCTATCAGAAAAATGGCACGCCCAACCTGCCGTTCACAGAGCTTGTCGGTGGAGTGCCGAATACAAGTTCGATATATTGCGTGAGATGGGGCGAAAGAACCGATTTTACCGCCCTGACCTCAGTTGGATGCAAAGGCCGGTATGCTGGGCAGATCGGCAATCAATTGCTCAATAACGTCAATATGGATATGGTGCTTGTGCTTCAAGACGCGACCGCGTTAGTCCAATCCACAGGTTGGCGATTGACTGCATAACTTTGGCTGGAATAGCTTCTGAAATAGCTTCTGATTTCAATAAACACGGAGAAATAAGATGAAGACACGAAATCCGTTCGGTTTGTATCTCATGATACTTTTGACCGTTTTGCTTTTGTCTCTCAATGTCAGTTTTGCCGGAGATGGCGTTGTGAGCATTAATGCGCTAAAAGTGCCGGTTTATCCGGGGGAAATCTTAAAGTTCGTTTGCACCGTAGACTCAGTCGACACACTGGTATCCGGGGCTTTTACGCTTGGTAAATACGACGGTGTGAGCTGGGCAAGTTTTCCTTTTCGTTGCACGATTCAGGACAGCTCTGTACTTGGGTCACCAAAGCTTACGACCTATATACAAGGTTCAACGGATGCTGTGCACTGGACGGACGTCGATACACTTTTTGCCGCGTACACAAGCGAAGTCAGGGCGGATAGCCTTTACGATTTTAACAACCGCAAATATCCGTATTACAGAATTTTGACGTATGGCGTAGCTCTGAACAGATCGGACACCACGCAAGATTTGCGGTTTTGGCTTTACCAGGAAGATCAATAAGCCAGTCCATGATGTAACCTCCCCCAAGATGCCGGTCGGCTTTTGTGCCCAGGTCGACCGGCGCTGCTTTAAAAGAAAGGTATTGAGGTGGGTAGAAAAAGAAAAGATGTAGCGCCAGATAGTCTTGATCCGATGGCAGAAAATCAAGATGGTAATCCGTCTGCTGATCCGATGGTAGAAAATCAAGAGCCTACGGACGAAAGCGGCGTTAAAAAAACATATACCGTTGAAACGCCAAATCGCGCTTTTGTCGGTCTGCGAAATGGCGTGATGTTCAAAAACGGCTCAGCCGTCGTTTCTTTGGAAGTAGCAGAAAAACTGCACAATAACTTTGGTTATAGTTACCATGAAAATAAAAATACCTAAATTCGTGACTGGAATTATCATCACGCTTGCCGGTGCGGCGGCGACTGCTATTCCATTAATTGCACCAGCGGGACCTTATCTCATGAA
>METF01000092.1:0-1568 GCA_001771235.1 Candidatus Zhuqueibacterota bacterium RBG_16_48_16 | reverse complement strand
GCGGGCGGTACGGGAAAAAAGTATCGCCACGGAAGTCATTTGGGAACATGAAAAACAAATCATCGACAAAATGAAAGGGTAAAAAATGGGAAATGTTCTATCCTTTATTCAGGATGCGCTGCCAAACGAGTGGCTGATCGATTTTCTGATTTCAGCCGCAAAGCCTGTCATCGACAAATTGGTGGCTGGTGAAACATTGGAGCCTCGTGAAATCAAGATCGTGCAACAGGCTTATATCTCGACGAAGATATGGCTCAAAGAGCTTGTTAAAAATTCAGAGACCACCCGCGATGATAAATTTTACCATGCGTTTATCGAGCTGTGTGAAGACACCGCGGCTGAGGGCGGCTGGCCATTGCCGGTTTTACAGGAGTAGTCAATGCCCATCGACAACGGCCGCGCGACGTTGCGCGATATGATATCGCTGCAAAAATCAATCTTTGACAAAATAGAAAGAATCGAAGAAAAGATCACCAACTTGAGACTTCACGTGGCCGTCATCAGTGTAACAGTATCAACCTTGAGTTCTCTTTGTATGACTTTCTTGATTCTCCTTTTAAAAAAGTTATTTTAAAAAATGTCAAATGATATCAACATATTTTCCGGCCCTGCGGATGTCAAATTGTTCGACGCCATCGATGGCGAGCTTGATCTTGGCCACATTGATGATGTCAATGTCAACAGTGAAGATTATGCCGTCGAAACTGGCGAAGGACAGCGAGTAAGGCTGAGCGACATTTTCACGTTCACGTCAAACTTGCTGCAGACGGACGATACGCTCATCGATGCTATCAAAGCCCGTCGCCAGAGGAAACAGATTATCGACATTCAGGGGCTTGACAATGGCATGCGGATTGATGGTGTCTACCCGTGTGTTATTAAAAATCGCCCGTTTAAGGGAGGTGAAGCACACAAAATCACCATCGAGGCTAAGACAGCGATTGAAAAAGAAGTCGGGCATTTCCATATTATCCGGGATAAAAACAACCGGCCTAATTACATGTTTTATTTGCCCAGGTTCAACTGGGACCCGGTTAACAGGTTCGCCAGTACAGAAGTGCATCCGGCGTTTATTGTGGATGGCGAGAATGTTAATGGCGTTTACATTTCGCAGTACCAGAATATTTTGATCGACCCGTCGAACAACAGCGTTCTTGGCGACACAAATCCAAGCAGCTCGTCCGAGCCTTATGTTGCCGGGTCGGCGCACAGTTATATTGCGCAAAGCTTGCCGTTTTATGATCCAAGAGTAAAGATAGACTGGGACGCCGCCGATAAAGCTTGTAAAAACATGAACAAGTCAGGAGAAAGTGGTTTTCATCTTTTATCGAATGCAGAATGGGCCGCGCTTGTCTGGTATTGTCACGACAATAATATTCAGCCATTTGGCAATAATAGTTATGGGCGAGAGACCAGTAACCCGGCCATTGTCGGGAAAATGGCGGATGGAAACAATCTTGGGGGACCGAGTCCATCCAGGATTCTTGGCGGCAGCGCAGGCCGGATGACCTCGCACAATCGTGAAGTGAACGGAATCTTCGACTTGAACGGAAATATATGGGAATGGG
>METF01000091.1:10646-17838 GCA_001771235.1 Candidatus Zhuqueibacterota bacterium RBG_16_48_16 | reverse complement strand
ACCCGGAAAAATTTGCCTCGGAAGGGGAGATATTTTACCGGATCCAGAGAGGCGATCGCATCTTTATCGGCACCGCCTGCGGACAGCCGCAGTATCTGCTCAACTCGATGGTCGATTATGTCAATCAGCATCCAAAGGCTTTGTTGGGCACCGAATTGTTTCAGGTCTGGACGCTTGGCCTGGCTCCATACATGAAGAAAAAATTCGAGCGCAACTTTCGGATGAATTCCTTTTTCATAGGAGAAGAGATACGGGAAGCCGTCAACCAGGGACTGGCGGATTACACTCCTGTTTTTCTGTCGCAGGCGCCGCGCCTGTTCCGCGAAAAATTATGCCCGATTGACGTCGCTCTGATACAAACGACACTGCCGGATGCGCATGGCTATTTGAACCTGGGCATCAGCGTCGATATCGTCAAGGCCGCGGCCGAAAGCGCAAAAATGGTCATCGTGCAAATGAATGCGAATATGCCAAGGACCTATGGCGATGGCATCATTCACATCAAAGACGTCAATTACATCGTCCATTTCGACGAGCCGATGCTGGAGGTGGAAAAGACAAAATCCGATAAAACGACGCAGAGAATAGCAAAATATATCGCCAGGATCGTTCAGGACGGCGATACCATCCAGGTCGGCTACGGACGTCTCGGCGACGTTATTCTCTCCGGGCTGCTGCAAAAGAAACACCTCGGCGTTCATACGGAATTGATCAGCCACGGCATCGTCGAATTGCTGAAAAAAGGCGTCATCGACAATTCCCACAAAAATATCGACCGCGGCAAAACGGTCGCTTCTTTTTGTATCGGCACCAAAGATGTTTATGACTACATTGCCGACAATCCGCAAATCGAATTTCGCCCGATTGATTATACCAACAATCCGCTGGTGATCGCTTCGATCAAACGGCTGACGGCGATCAATACCGCGCTGGAGATCGATCTCACCGGCCAGGCGACTTCCGAATCCATTGGCAGCACATTTTACAGTGGTATTGGCGGCCAGGCCGATTTCATGCGCGCCGCATGCTTTGCGCCTGGAGGCAAATCCATTCTTGTTTTGAAATCCACGGCGAGTAACGGCAAAATCTCCAGAATCGTCCCTATGTTAAAAGAGGGCTCCGGCGTGACGCTGAACCGCGGCGATGTCCATTATGTCGTCACCGAGTACGGCATTGCCTATTTGCACGGCCAGAACATCAGGGAAAGAGCCATGTCGCTCATCTCCATCGCTCATCCAAAATTCAGATCGTGGCTGCTGGAAGAAGCGAGGAAGCTGCGGTTTATCTACCAGGACCAAAAAATTATCCCCGGCGCCGACAGGGAATATCCCGAACATCTGGAAGCCAGGCGAACGACCCACAAGGGCATTAACATATTATTGCGACCGGTGCGGCTGAATGATGAGCCGCTGATCAAGGAATTCTTTTATTCGTTATCCGATGCAAGTCTTTACAAAAGATTTTCCGCAACCCGTGCCGATGTGCCGCACGACCAGCTCCAGGATTTTATCGCTGTCGATTATATGAAGCACATGGTCATCCTGGCTATTATTGAAAAGAAAGGGATGGAAAAGCTTGTCGGCCTGGGACACTATTGCGCCGATGAGCATTCGCTCCTGGCCGATGTAGCCATCGCCGTAAAAGACGATTATCAAAACAAGGGGGTAGGCGCCGAAATTTTTTCTTATCTCATTCATCTGGCCAAAAAACAGGGCCTCACGGGATTCACGGCGCAAGTGCTGGCGAATAACGCGCCCATTTTGCATCTGATCGACAAGCTGGGATTTTATGTGGAAAGTGAATTTATCGGCGGAGTCTATAGAATGCGGCTGCATTTCTCTGACTATCGCTGGGGGAGTATTGCGGATCGTTTTGAGGTGTTTTAGTATCTTAGAAATCAATTTTTGTACAAATATGGCAGAAGGTAGATTCTGAAAAATTTAACCACGAATTTTCACGAATTAAGCGAATTTCACGAATTTGTACACCAACACTAATTTTAATTCGTGCAAATTCGTGCGTAATTGGTGCAAATTCGTGGTTGTATTTTATTGGATTCCGCTTTATTCGGGTTAGGATACCAAAATAAAAAACGCCATGGCACAAAACAAAAACAACAGGCAGGACATTGCCAAATTAGTCTCCCGGCTCGATGCCGTGCTGAAAGGGCAGAAAACGCTGCTGATCGTGCTGCACAACAATCCCGATCCGGACTGTATGGCCAGCGCTTTTGCCCTGAGTTTCCTGGCCCAAAAGCGCTACAATATAGAGTCCAGACTGGTATATGGCGGCATCATTGGCCGCGCCGAAAATCGCATCATGGCGCGGGAATTGAACATACCGTTGATCAAAGCCAGCCGCATCGGCTACAAACGCTACGACCGCATCGCCCTGGTCGACACCCAGCCCACGGCCGGAAACAACATCTACCCGGAGGATGCGCCTTTTCACATCGTGATCGATCACCACGCCTACACATCCAGGAACAGCGCGCCGTTTTTGCTGAACGATCCGCAGGTGGGAGCGACGGCGACGCTTCTTATCGAGCTGCTGGAGGTATGCGATTTAATGGGCTGCATGCCAGTCGACTTGGCGACCGCCCTGGTCTACGGCATAAAATCCGAAACGCAGGACCTGGGACGGGAGACCGGTCCCCGCGATGTAAAAGCCTACCTGTGGGTTTTTGTCAAAGCCAGCATGCCCAAACTGGCCAGGATCACCCATCCAAGACTATCCCGCTCCTACTACAAGACGCTTGGAAAAGCGCTGCGCAATGCCAAAAGCTACCGCCATGTCATGGTGTCGCATGTCGGCGCGGTGACGACGCCGGACATCGTGGCGGAAGTGGCGGATTTGTTGTTGAAACACGAGCGGATCAGTTGGACCTTTTGCACCGGCCGGTTTCGCAATGATATAATCATTTCGATTCGCAGCGCGCAGCCCAACGCCAAAGCCGGCCAATTGATCCGGGCGCTGCTGAAAGACAGGAAGAACTGCGGCGGCCACGATACCTTTGCCGGCGGCAAAATGACCATCAAAGACCTCTCAGACGACAAGGTCGCGGAAATGATCGACGACATTGAAGTGAATTTTGCCAGGCAACTTGGGGTTAAAAAAGTTAAATGGAAAAAGCTTATACATGACTGACCTGAATTATTTATATGTCAAATAGTCTTTGTGTCTTGGAGCCTTTGTGGCAAAAATTGCAACTATTCAGGTATCGTAATTTTTTTGCCACAAAAACTCAAAGACACAAAGGTTCACAAAGATTTTTTGTGTTCCTTAGTGGCTTTGTGACTCGGTGGCTGAATAATTACCAAAAATTTATAAATGATGCAGGATAGCCATTCCGTTTTATGGAAAAATCTTATCATTAAAAAGGAGGTGTTGCCATGCAACCCAAAACGATTACCCTGATCGTTATCGGCGTGTTGTTTCTCATAATTCTGATCCAAAACATGCAGATCACAACGTTGAACATTTTCTTCTGGAAAATTCACGTGGCCAGCCTGGTTTTACTTTTTGTAATACTGGGAATTGGATTCATTGCGGGTTACCTGGTTCGGTCGTTAAAAAAGAAGAACAAGAAAGAAACGCAGGCGACAGTCTAGAAAATAAAAAGACAATTCTAAAAAAGGCTCATCATGACCCGGTTTCTAAAAAAGCGCGATTTGACCAAAGGGCAGGTGCCGGGCACGCCTGTTTTTATCGGTCGCAAAAAGCTCGATAAGGTGAAGATCAAAATAATGAATTATGATGATTTTCACCTGGAAGAAAAAGAGCTCGGCCAGATCGAGGCGGCGCTGCCGTATGCCAAAGAGAAAACGGTCACCTGGGTCAATATTTATGGATTGCACGACACCGATTTCATCACCAGTGTCGGCAAGGTGTTTACGCTGCACCCTTTGATATTGGAAAGTATCGTCAACACCGGTCAGCGACCCAGGACCGAGGAATACGATAACTGTCTTTTTTTCGTGATGCAGATGCTTGTGTTTGATGAGAAAAAGGAGAGGGTCAAATCGGACCAATTCGCCATGATCATAACGGATAAATACCTGCTCACTTTTCAGGAGCAGCCCGGCGAATTCTTCGAGCCGGTCAGGGAGAGGATCCGCCATCATCACGGCAGCATTCGCCACTCCGGCATCGACTACCTGGCGTATGCGCTGCTGGACACGGTGGTCGATAATTATATCTCTCTCATCGAACAACTGGGTGAGCGGATCGAAGCGTTGGAGGAGCACGTCCTGCGCCGGCCCGATGGCGAGGTGTTGCGAAAGATTTACCATTACAAAAGGGAAATCAGTTTTGTCCGGCGAGTCATTCACCCGGTTCGCGAAGCCATGAGCAGGTTCATCAAGAATGAATCGGAGATGGTCTCCGATCGCGTGTTCGTTTATTTAAAAGACCTGGAGGATCTGCTCATTTATGCCAATGAAGCGATCGAGACCTACCGGGAAATCCTCTCCGATGACCTGAACATTTACCATACCTCCGTCGGCAACCGGCTGAACGAAATCATGCGGATTTTGACCGTGTTTTCGGTGATCTTTATTCCGCTCACTTTCATAGCCGGCGTTTACGGCACCAACTTTCAATATCTGCCGGAGATCCATTTCCGGTATGCCTACCCGCTCTTTTGGCTGGTGATGCTGGTAATCGCTTTGGTCATGATCGCCTTTTTCCGCAAGAAGCACTGGATGTGATGGTGATGTTGCTTTAGCTGATGGGATATGTGATTATTCAGGTACGACTCTTGGACAGGATTACAGGATTTCACCGAATTGACAGGATCGTATTTTTAAGCATTTTTATCTGGTTGATGAAAATAGTTATCCTGTATTATCCTGCATCACCCAGTCATCCTGTCAAAACCATGGCTGAACGAGTAATGAGGATATCATGACAAATATGCGGCAACATAACAAGACCATCTGGGGAGAGCTTGATATTCGGACTGATGAGGTCATCGCCTTGTCCATTGGCGAGCTCAGGCTATGGCTGACACGAGATGAAAACGAATTGAGAATTGCCTGCAAGAGATGTGAATCGGTGGATGAGGTGGTGAACGAAGATGAGGTGGAAAGAGAGTGGCACCGCTGGGCCATTACGCAAAAGAATCTTAGGATCAAAATATCGCCGATGCTGCCCGGCCGGCCGATCGTGGTGGAGGCGGAAACGCCCTTTCGGATCATCGAGGGCGGCCAGGCAAAAATTTTCGTGCGGCTGCCGATCTGGTTGCAGATTTCCACGGGGAAAAAATTTTCCAAGACGCTTTTGGAGATGCCGACGCTGACACTCTCCAACACCTGGTTCGGCACTTTTGTCGACGGTGAATTATGTTACTGGATTTCGTCCGGTGCGAGACGGAACATAGAGGCTGATGCGCAGCGCCCTTTTCTGGCGATATGCCCGGTACAGGTCATCGACAAGACCAACGAGGGTTTATTGCTGCAAAAGATTTGCCTGCGGGCGCCTTATCTGACGCTCTTTCATGATGGCAGGCAGTTGTGGACCGACGAAGTCAAAGTGTCCTACAAGGGCGAAGCCAGATTCAGCCAACTGGAATACAGCGGCCGTGCTCCAAAAGAGTGCAGACAGGCGGTCGTGATTGCCGAGCCGCAGATCAAGCCTAAAAAAATTATCCTCGGTAGGACATTTGCCAGTCTAAAGGAACTGCCCGGCGTTGGTTTTTTTATCAAGTAGCAATTTGTCATGGAGGTGCTGATGTTCTTAGGTTTTCATATCGATCAAATATTCGCAGGCTTTCAGTTGATGTCCCTTGTGCGTATTGCTGTGCTTATTTTTATCGGATTCCCTGTTCTAGTCCTTCTGAGCAAGTCGGTACGGAGATACACATCGAAAAAGCTGGCCAAACAGCAGGGCATGATCTTTGAAAAAATCATCCTCTATACGGGAGTGATCATCATTGCGATTTCGATATTGAACGAGCTGGGATTCAAGATCTCGCACCTGTTAGGCGCGGCGGGAATCATCGGCATTGCCGTGGGCTTTGCCTCGCAAACGAGCGTATCCAACATCATCAGCGGATTGTTCCTCATCGCCGAAAAGCCTTTTGAAGTGGACGATGTCATCACGGTCGGCAGCACCACCGGCGTTATATTATCCATCGACACACTGTCCATAAAGCTGCGAACTTTTGACAACAAGTATGTGAGAATTCCCAACGAGATTCTGATCAAGACCGAGTTCACCAATATCACGCGATTTCCGATCAGGCGGGTCGATCTCATGCTCGGCGTGGCTTACAAGGAAGACATCGCCAGGGTCAGGGAAGTGTTGCTGGACATAGCCCACAAAAACCCATTCTGCCTCAATGAGCCGGAGCCTTTGATCATTTTTGTCGGATTTGGCAGCTCATCGATTGATGTGCAGTTTTCCGTGTGGGCAGCCAAAGCCGACTGGCTGACAGTGAAGAACACCATGCTCGAAGACATCAAGAGGCGTTTTGATAAAGAAGGGATTGAAATTCCCTTCCCACATCTTTCTCTTTACAAGGGTTCTGCCACCGAGCCGATTCCGATCACCCTGGTCCAAAACCAGCCGGGAGAGTCGAGCCTTGGTTGAGCTTTTGGCCATTTTATTCCTTGCCGGCGGATTCGTATTGTTGATCAAAGGGGCGGAATGGCTGATCGACGGCGCCTCGTCGCTCGCCCTGCGGTTTTCCATTTCCGAGATCGTCGTCGGCCTGACGGTCGTTGCCTTTGGCACCTCGTCACCGGAATTGATCGTTAACATCGTCGCCGCTTCCAAGGGCAATTACGACATAAGCATCGGCAACATTGTCGGAAGCAACATTGCCAACATCTGGCTCATTCTCGGTATCTCCGGCATCATTCGACCGTTGCCTTCGCGCAAAAATACGATATGGCGGGAAATGCCGTTTGCCCTGCTGTCCGTAGTGGTGCTCATCGTCATGGTTAACGACCGCCTGCTAAACGCCTCGGTAAATATGCTTTCCCGAGGCGACGGCGTTGTCCTGCTGCTCTTTTTTGTTCTCTTTATGATCTACAGTTTTGCCATTTCCAAAGTGGATGTCGCCGATTCGCCGGAGGTCAGGGAGCGAACGACGAGACAAATCGCGATCCTTGTTGCTGCCGGTCTGGCTGCTTTGATTTTCGGTGGCAAGCTGGTGGTCGACAATGCGGTTATCCTTGCCAGGCAGCTC
>METF01000091.1:8691-10637 GCA_001771235.1 Candidatus Zhuqueibacterota bacterium RBG_16_48_16 | reverse complement strand
GACCGGGTGATCGGGCTGACCATTATGGCCGTCGGCACGTCGCTGCCGGAGCTGTTCACTTCAGCCGTCGCCGCTTATAAGCGCAAGGCGGACATCGCCATCGGCAACATCATCGGCTCGAATATCTTTAACGTCCTGTTCATCCTGGCAACAACGTCGTTGATCGCGCCATTGCCTTTTTCAAAAATAATGAACATCGATCTGATCGTTTTGTGCTTTGCATCTTTTCTTTTGTTTATCACCATGTTCACGGGAAAAAGGCGCATCCTGGATCGCTGGGAGGCGATTGTTTTTGTAATGCTTTATTTTGGTTATATTTATTTTTTGATTTAGCAGGATTTTTTAACAAGGGAGGCACAGCTTTGTCACTCGGGAGAAACCTCGGTTTCCTTGCCGCGATAACGGTCATTCTCATTCTTCTGGTATTATCCGTATTGCAAATCCATTGGGGCAATACGCTGGTCATAAACCAGGCCGCGAACCGGGTCGGCCAGAATATCCATTCCGCATGGCTTGTTGGACAGGATAACCGGATTGATCGGGATTGACATGGATATTGATCCGCTAAAGACCCTGCAATGAGCCGGTTAATCCTGCTTAATCCGGTCATCCTGTCAAAAAAACGAAATCAAAAGTTCGCTGTACACTTTCACACAGGCAGAACAAATGCCCGGCCAAGATAGAATGATTCAGCCGCAACAGGCGGTTTCGGCGCAGCCGCAGCCCGGTTCGATGCCGTGCAGTTTGCCATGGATCACTGCCGCCGCGCAGCCGACCCCGGCACGAACGAACAGCGCACCAAAGGCACAATTCCTGGCGCAGGCCCCGCATTCCATACACAAATCCCGAAATACAATGACCGCTTTTCGATTTTCGATTCGGAACACCGCGTGGGGACAAACCTCGACGCATACGCCGCACCCCGTACATTTTGCCGAATCCAGCTCGAGCGTTACCACATTTTTCAAATAGCGCATTGCCATTAAAGCCGTCTCCTTAAGGTTTGAGAAAGAGTCAGTTACTTTTGTCCATAAACAAGCGTTCAGCAGTCAGCTCTCAGCGGTCAGCTATCAGCAGTCAGCTTAAAAATAAGTATTGGATCGTGAGGACAAATTAAATTAGGCCGATTGATGACAATGATATATAGCTGCAAGTGAATATGTTTGAAAGCGCTGAATGCTGATCGCTGAAAGCTGACCGCTTAATTTTGTCTTGCCAGGCTCCTTGATTATTTGTCTTTTATTCAATACTCAAATCGTTGAATTACCTTTTCTTCCCCCTAAACACTCATCACGATCTGAATCACAATCCCCGCAACCACGGAAAGGATCATCACCGGCACACCGAGGCTCAGCTCTTTGCGGACGCCGGACAGCGAAGTAAAGGTGGTCGAGCCGGTGAAATTCACGGCCAGGAATGCCGAGATGGGCGGCAGTATGAGCAGCAGGGGCAAAAAGAACGAGGACTCGAAGCCGGTCAGTGCGCAGAGCGCTAAAATGACGGCCCCACCTAATAGCCAGCCGTTGATGATAAAAGATCGAAAAGGCAGCCAGGGCAGCAGAATTTGGAACAGGACGGCGCCGCTGAGAATCGCGCTGAGATAGGGCACGAGATCGCGCAGAATGGAAACGGATAACCGGTGATCCCGCAGCAGTTGGACGATGACCAGCCACGCCAGGAAAATGGGGACGAATTTGAGCGCCGGGATGAGCTCCATGGGAATCAACGCCAGCCTGTCCCTCAGGGGAAAACGCACGCGCCGCATCTCCGGCTTGACCTGGAATTGATTGAGAATATATCCGGGAATATCCTGCGCATAGACCGGCCCGTACTCGACCTTAAAGCCCGTCGACTTTTTGACGATATGCGCGGCCACACCCGGCGCACCGAGTTGCGGTAGAATGATCTTTCGGTGATCGACGACCTGTTCCAGTCCGCTGGCCCGG
>METF01000091.1:8434-8673 GCA_001771235.1 Candidatus Zhuqueibacterota bacterium RBG_16_48_16 | reverse complement strand
TCGGTGCCAAATGTACCTTTTCCTGCCGCGCACCAGACATTGATGCCTTTGGTATCGAGCACCAGAATCCAGGCGTTTATCTCGCTTAACCGGGAACGCAGCCGGTCAAATGTCAGCTTGTAATTCGCGGTGACGAGCACAGGGGATGTCCGATCCGGCTGGCCGACAGCATAGAGACCGGGAGGAACCTGGTACTTCATCCGTCCAATGCCCCAGCGCACTTTGACGGCGTTGAGCCG
>METF01000091.1:8296-8391 GCA_001771235.1 Candidatus Zhuqueibacterota bacterium RBG_16_48_16 | reverse complement strand
GTACTGGTTTCGATGGCTCCGGTTATCCAGGACGCTTTGTTATCTGGCTGAGCCGACGATCCGCAGCCGTTACTTTGACTGCTGCATGTGCAGGA
>METF01000091.1:7969-8220 GCA_001771235.1 Candidatus Zhuqueibacterota bacterium RBG_16_48_16 | reverse complement strand
GCCGTTACTTTGACTGCTGCAGGTACAGGAAAAAGTCATGAGATTTCCTTTGGTTTGTTATCTTTTCTGTGGCTTTGGTATTCTCTGCATTAAGGCGCAAGTGAAACGTGAAATGTGAAAAGTGAAACGGGTGTCCCTGTTTTTTCATTTCACGTTTGACCTTTCACATTTCACCGGTCATATTTTCCGGGATAAATGACTCAGAGTTTGCTTAAAGCCAAAGACTCGAAAGCTGATTTTAGAGCCTCTTA
>METF01000091.1:2499-7760 GCA_001771235.1 Candidatus Zhuqueibacterota bacterium RBG_16_48_16 | reverse complement strand
ACAACTGCGATCAGCTCATCATGGTATAAAGATAGCCAAAAAACAACGCGCCGCATAATGAAAAAAACAGGTACAACAGAAAAACCCGCCTGTTTGCCACGCCCCAGACGGCGGCCATGGCCGGCAAGGTGGTGGTCGGCCCGGCGATGAGAAAGGCCAGAGCCGCTGCGGGATTCATGCCCTGGGCTAATAATCCGCTGACCAATGGCAAGGCGGCGAGGTTGCTGGTGTACATTGGGATGCCAATCATCGCCGCTGTGAATATGGAAAATGAATTTTGCCTGCCCAAAAGTCCGGATATATATTCCGAAGGCAGATACAAGACGATCAACGCCTTCACCAGGAATGCCAGTATCATGAATTTGAAGACCAGGCAGGACGCATTCCAGGTTTCTTTTAAAACTCGTTTCCACTGCGAATCCGGCTCGACATTACAGCGGCACCCACAGGCGCTTTTCTCGCCTCCATCCGGGACAGTCGCGTATTTGTCTCCAGCCGTCGCCGCAACACAACAGGCCATTTGGCTGCCGGAGGTGGTGTTTAATGCGACCTTTCTTATTGAAAGGAAGCTGAGCATTGTTTCTGTCGCCTGCTTTAGGCTGTCTACAATCCGGCTAAACCCGAGCTTTGGAATAACGTAGAAATTCCGCAGAGGCAGGTCATTTCTTCGCAATATCTCACTCTCATCGATCCATTTTTGCCGAACGATAGCGTGAGTGATGAAACCGGCGGACAGGCTGATGATCAGGGTGGAGGCCAGCCGCCATATCGCCAGGTTCCAGCCAAGGGTGGCGACGCTGAGGAAAAGGATTTCGGGGTCCATCGATGGCGAGGCGATCCAAAAAGACATCACCGGCGCCAGCGGCACGCCGCTCATGAGCAAGGTGATGATGACCGGAATGACCCCACAGGAGCAAAACGGGCTGAATGCTCCGACCAGTGTGGCCAACAAAATAGCCCGATGAGGCCGCGCCTGCAAGGCGTTTTTGATGTATCTGGCGGCCCCGGAAAGTTGGATGATGACCGCCAACGGGATGGTGGCCAGCATATAAGGCCAAAAGTCTTTGATGCTTGAGAGAACGACAGTCAAGATGGACGAAACATGATAGGCCATAATTTTGCTCCTTTTAAAGATGATCCGTAGCTTGTTGCACACCGGATGACGAAGCTACCTTGAAAAGGATGCAAAATTATTATTCATGTTTAACAAAGCTGAATGCTGATCGCTGAAAGCTAATCGCTCAATTCATGACTCAAAAATGACAAAGCAAACAACCAGGCTCGTTGAACGACAATCGGTCAATTCCGGTGGCAGCAACAGCAGGTAATGGGGTGATAGTCGATGATGGTGCCATATTGGTCGAATTCAAAGTGGCAGCATTTCATCAGGCTGTCTTTGAGCATGGCCCGGGCGCGCTGCACGCGGGATTTTGCAGCAGAAAGCGACAGCCCGATCTTTTGCGCCAATTCATTTTGGCTCAGCCCCTGGAATTCGGTGAGCAAAAGCGCCTCGGCATATTTTTCCGGCAAATCACTCACCATTTCTTTCAAGCCGTCGGCGATTTTTTGCGCCGGCCCTGCATCGAAATCATCATCGACATTGCCGATGAGATCGATGTCCTCAGATTTGATCTTCTTTTTTCGGTAATGATCGATGATAGTATTCCTGGCGATTTGATAAATCCAGCCGCGAATTTTCAGGTCATCATTCAAGGTGTCGATCCGGGAATGGATTTTTACAAATACGTCCTGGAGAATATCATCCACGACAGACTTTTCCGATACCTGCCGGGAGATAAACGATTTTAATTGATCGCTGAATTGCAGCCAGATTTTTTCTGTATTGTTGGGCATGGTGACCAATTAGAATCCGTAATTTACTGCCACGACGACTCAAAGCCACAAAGTGCCACAAAGGGAATTTTCATTATCTCGATTAAGGCGTTCTTTAGTAGATCTTTCATTCTATCTTCATCGACTGTTATTTCCGTTTTAAATTCCATCCTTTTTAATAAAGTCCAAAATGCTTTTTAAAAAGCTCTTCCGATAGCTTGACGCCATCTTCGGCCATAGCCACAGACTTTGCCTTGCTTTTGGGATCGGAAATGTAGCCTTTCTCATGCAGACGATTCATTGTGCCCCAATCGAAACCTTTCCATGCTCTGGCGCTATACTTGTCATTGAAAGTTGTCAGGTAAAGGAGAGCAAGAGGCATTTCATCGACTTTGTCTTTGTCGTAGTCCATCAGTCTGCTCCTACTTTTTAGGTCAATGTACTGGTAACGATAAATCAAGTCAAGCCCTTTATTGCGCGCTCGAAAATTGCTCTTAAACATGATTGCCATGTACCATCTTGATGGCGCCCACCTGATGATGACCCATTATTGCTCGGCTATGAACCATGAACCAGCCCCGCATGCGTGCCGATGGCGCCAACGAGGACAACATCATCAGCTTTTCTTTTGTGGATGCCACCAATCTGGCCAAGCCCACGGACGGCCATAGGCACAATCTGGCCATTACCTTCAAGGATAAAGACCACATCACCCAGGCGTGGACGTTCCGGCAAAACGGTGAGGAAAATACGATGAAGTTTGAGCTGGCGCGGAAGGTGATGACATCGAAAACTGAGGAATAGATGATGGATTGCAGAGGCTGACATATTGGTGCTTTTGTCAGCCTTTCTTGTTTGGCGCAGAGCGTCATGATGCTATTTTCCACGAAGATTGGGAGAATGAGATTAGACGAGTCCGTAGTCTGTAGCTAATCCTCTTATAAACGAAGAGCGATGCCATCTCTTGGCTAGATACGGGCGCTATCTCGCTTAAAGGCGGCTCCGAGATAGTCGAGAGACGATACCGTCTCTCGACGAGAAGTGACCTCGTCCTTCGGCTATAAAGAAGGGCACCCCTCGACGAGAAGGAATATGCCTTCTCGGCTTGAAGGGGAAAATACGAAATATCGCCCTCCGGCTATGGCATACATTGGCCGTTCATTGATGAGGATTTATCGATTGACGGATTTCTGGGAATAAAGCCCCACATTAAATGAGATTGAGATTTCGTTTTAGATTGGTATGCGGGGTTTATCGCTGCCTGTTTTTGCATGGCCATGTCAGGGGCGCTTTTACCGGGGCCAATGCTGCTCGAAAGGGTTTGATCGAAAACGTAGACAATGGGACGTTGTTCCTGGATGAAATCGCCAATCTTCCCTCCACGGCGTCGCTGCGACAGTCGCCTGCCGACTATGAAGAAAAGCTGATTCGCCACGCGCTGACCAAAAACGATTGGAACCAAGACAGCGCGGCAGCTTAAAATCTTGACAGAAACGTTACGGTACAAGATCAGGAATTGGGGAATCGTTAAAAGATAGGGTTTGTGCTACTATAGCAACGCAAATGGGATTGCCGTTATTTTCTCCGAAAGTTGAGTTTCATTATTGGTCAAGCATACGAGAATTGCCTGCCCCACCCTGTTCTTAAAAAGAGCGATGAAATCGTGCAAGTTTTTTGCAAGCTCAGGAGTCGGCGTAGCATTTAATTTGACCTCAACCGGGATGATTTCAGTGCCAAAATCCAGTATAAAATCAACCTCGTGACCGGCAGCCGTACGCCAAAAATAGACCCGTGCCTGCTCTCCCCGGTGTAGAAAGCTGCGATAGATTTCCGCAAAAACGGCGTTCTCAAAAAGCGGTCCGCCCATGGGCCCCATGAGTGCGTGCTCCGGGTCCTGCAAACCACTCAGGTGCGCCGCCAAACCCGGATCGACAAAATAGAGCTTGGGTGATTTCACCAGGCGTTTTCCCATATTCACAAAATATGGTCTAACAAGAACGATTTGAAAAGTTGCTTCCAGCACAGATAGCCATGCCTTGATTGTGTTGACGGCTACACCGATATCACGCGACAGATCGGAAACGTTGATTTGCTGTGCCACCCGCGTAGCGAGTAATTGCAGGAAGCGCTGAAAATCGTTGAGGCTGCCCACATTGCGGATATTGCGGACATCCCGCTCAAGATAAGTCTGCACGTATGCCGCGAACCAGGCCCGTGCGTCTCGCTGGGGCTCAACGGCTAACTCAGGGAAACTACTGCGCAAAATATTTTTCATAATAGCACTACCGGAGTAAAACTCAGTGGGTATCTGATCGAGCTTCACGGAATTTTTATCCCTCTGCCAGAACGGTGATTGGTTGGCTGATCCGCTTCTTTCCCTGTTGGATAGGGAAAGCAAGGACAGAACGGCCGCCCGCCCGGCAAGTGTTTCCGAAAGTCCCTGCATCAAAGCCAGGTTTTGAGAACCTGATAATAGATAGCGTGCTTTCTGCTGTCGATGTTCGTCAATATCCCGTTTGATATAGTGCAAAAGCTCGGGAACATATTGGATTTCGTCAAAGACAACGGGCGGTGAGTACCTCTGGATGAAGAAACGTGGATCGGAAAGCGCCAACATTCGAAGGTCAGGCTCATCGAGTGAAACAAACTTGTGAGTCTTGGCAAACGTGTGTCCAAGAATGGTGGTCTTGCCGGACTGGCGTGGACCGGTCACCAGGACGGCCGGGAACTCTGATGCCGCCTTTATTAGGTAAGGTTCAAGTGTACGAGTAATGTAATTATACATGCGTGAAACATAAAAAAGATGGATGTAAAAAGCAATGCAAATTTGCATTTTGATTGCAAATATGCTCAGAGAATTGAGATGATGAGACAATCACTAACAATACTCAGGCAAAATAGCCGAGTCGCCTCAGCCAGCTTCGATTCCCTGCGCCGTACACCACTCCATCAACGCCTCTCTGGTGCGGGTATTCTCAAAGTTGTACCATTCGTCGAGCAGTCCCTTTGACTCGAGCAGACTTTTATATCGTGAATAAGCTCCCTTGTGCTGAAAAATGCGCGTTACTTCAGCTATACTATCCGGCAATCTTTCCGCAACAAAATCCTCGATCAACCAGAGACCGAGGTCGAGATCCTTTTTGTGCGGTATGCCGATATATCTGTCCGGATCATCAACATCGTCGGGAAGCTCATCGGAATCCCCCATCCCGGAGATATAATAAATCTTGCCGGTCTCTCTACACAGAATGGCCGAGTTCATGAACTTCTGATCCGAGCTGACAAAGTGATAAGCATTTTCAAGATCATCATAATTGATTTTCATGATTGGCTTACTCCTTTGTTATTTCAACTCTAAGGCGATAAATCGGAACCCAACAAAATACAACCACGAATTTGCACCAATTACACACGAATTTGTGCGAATT
>METF01000091.1:2013-2457 GCA_001771235.1 Candidatus Zhuqueibacterota bacterium RBG_16_48_16 | reverse complement strand
CTCAGGAAAACTAATCGCGACTATTGCTTCAGAATGTCAACTTATTTTTTCACACGCCCTAAAATTAATCTTGGTGTACAAATTGGTGAAATTCGTTTAATTCGTGAAAATTCGTGGTTAAATTTTTCAGTATCTATCTATGGCTCTTAAATTCACGCATCGCCGCGTCGAGTATGCGTCTCGCCTCAGCCTCATCGCCAAAGCCTTTTGCTTCCATTTTGCCCGGCCCTTTATAATTGGAGAACCATATTCGGACGATTTCCGAAACGCCCTGGTACTTTTCATCGAGCTCTTTCAGGCTGTTGACGTCATAAAGCGGTGTATCCTGCTGAACGGCCAACAGCTTGTCATCCTGCTCTCCTCCGTCCAGCAATCTCAGCACGCCGATCAACCGGGCTTTGACCACGCTTCCCCGGGGAACGGCTGGACCGAGCACGATGACAT
>METF01000091.1:0-1989 GCA_001771235.1 Candidatus Zhuqueibacterota bacterium RBG_16_48_16 | reverse complement strand
GCTCCTTCGGCAGTAGAGTTTGCGGCACCATGCCATAGTTGCCGGGATAGCCGAGATATTGTACGATTCTTGGTTTATCGTTTCTAAATTCCCATTTTAATTCTCCACCCGGTTTTACCACCTCCCATTTTTCAAAGGTTCCCGTGGGAATTTCCACCACGACGTTGATATCTCCATCCGGATTCAGAGGCTCATATCCTGTGAGAAAGCTCTTTTCGCCCACAAGAGTATAAGGATCGGTCAAGGTTAGATTATCGGCGTTCTTTACGACCTGATCGCGGCTGTACGAAAAATGTACCGACACCAACATCGTGAACGCAACGAGCAAAATGAGAGCCAGGCTGTTTTTAGTATGCGTTTTCATAGCATGCAGGTCCTTTTTGTTATGGCTTTTGTTTTTAATTGAACTGTGGTTTTTTCCTGCCATGCAAAACATCAAACAGGTCTTAAATATTCTCCGTGGTTATAACCCTGACAGGGTTCCAAACCCTGTCAGGGTTTGCTGGATTCGACTAGTTCTTTGCCACCAGCAGTTGTTGGACGAGTGCAATGCACTCCTCCGGTGTCTGGGCCGAATGCAGCAGCCCGCTGATGGTGTATTCTTTGAAAATTCTGTCCATCTCCATTCTCATAAGAATAACCGGCCGGCCGTTTTTCAAGGCCAGGGCAATTTCCGACATTGTACCGGCGGAGCCTGGCAGTGCCACGACGATGTCGCTCGACAGCACATTGACCAGGTTGCGCGCATCGGACAGGCCGGTGACGATGGGAATGTCGATGAAAGGATTGGCATCCCATTTGGAATTGCCGGGCAGAATGCCGATGGTCAATCCGCCGTTGCTTTTCGCTCCCTCGGCGGATGCCCGCATAACGCCGAGGTCCCTGCCGCCGTTGAGCAGAATCCATCCTTGCGCGGCGATGAGGGCGCCCAGCTCAAAAGCCATGTTGGCCACATCGGGCGAAACCCGCGATCCGCCCATCACGCCGATGATCGGTCGTCTGTCTGATAAAGCCATAGAATATGTCCTTGTTTTGCGTCACACCTTATGGACGTCAGCAAGCCGCTTGCCCGCCAGTTGGCCGCAGGCGGCGTCGATATCCACACCCTTGCTCCAGCGCACCGAAACGGGCGCCCTGAGCGGCAACAGCCATTGCGCAAATTGATTGACTCGCTCTTCGTCCGGACGCCGATATGCCTCGACAACGGGATTATAAGGGATGAGGTTGATCTTGCACGGCGTGTTGCGCACCATTTTTTTCAGCGCTTCGGCGTCGCGCCGGGTATCGTTGACGCCCGACAAAAGCACGTACTCGAAGGTCGGTCTCTTACCGGATTGTTTGATATAATACCGCACCGCCTCGGTCAATTTTTCCACGGTGTATTTCGCGCTGATCGGCATGAGCTTCTCTCTCTCTTCGTTGATCGCCGAGTGCAGCGACACCGCCAGCTTGAATTTGTGGCCTTCATCGGCATATTGATAAATGGCTGGCACGATCCCGGCGGTCGAGATGACGATGCGGCGACTGCCGACAGCGATGCCGTCTTCGTGCTTTATCAGGTCAGCCGCCTTTATGACGTTTTCATAATTCTTAAACGGCTCGCCCATGCCCATAAAAACGATGTTGGATACCTCCAGGCCGGTGTCCTGTTCGACAAAAACAACCTGTTCGACGATCTCGCCTGCGGTCAGATTGCGCCGGAGGCCGATCTGGCCGGTGGCGCAAAAGACACATTTCAGCGCGCAGCCTGCCTGCGATGAGATGCAGAGCGTTCTTCGCCCGGATTCCGGTATAAAGACACTTTCGATGACGTTTTTATCGTCCAGCTCAAACAGGTATTTGATCGATGCCGAAGCCGGCGACACCGCTTTTTCGGCCAGCGTCAATTGGCCGATCCGTACCGTGTCGGCCAGCTTTTGCCGAAAGCTTTTCGATAAATTGGTCATGGCATCGAAATCAGCCGCTTTGCGGGCGTAAAGCCAGTTAAAG
>METF01000090.1:4755-14153 GCA_001771235.1 Candidatus Zhuqueibacterota bacterium RBG_16_48_16 | reverse complement strand
CAGCATGAAGCGGTACCATCGCTTTTCTAGACGGTCTAATCGGGCTATCCAGTTATTCAATGTGCCATTATTCATAAAGATTTTTCCTGAAAAATTCCTTATCGGTGCGATCGGTAAATCAATATATGAATGGACAGACCTGGTGTATTTATGTATCGGCTGGATAGGGCAATTCTTTAAAAAGAAATGAGGCAGTCTGAACAAGATAAATTACATCCTCTTTTTCATTTTAGTCATAGTACTACAACGACAAATTCTCAGAACTTGTCATTCTGAGCGATCCCGCCTTGCGGAAGAGCGAAGAATCTCGTTCGTCATATCGAATTGAGGCCTGAAATCAGAGATTCTTCGTCGCTTCGCTCCTCAGAATGACAAAGTGTCGTTGTAGTAATAGGCTTCTCACGAAAAATATTTGCATGATACAACAAAAATTCTCATATTGCTTTTCGATATCATTTCCCATCCAGGAAGTATTTCCCATCGCGGATGAGTTGTAGCAAAGTAAGATTTAAAGAAAGGACAGTCCATGACCGCAAACAAACCGATCACCTTACACCAGGATCGCTATTTTAGTCCGAATCCCGAAGAGCGGAAAATCGCACGCCGCCTTTTTCAGCTCGTCAAAGACCTTCCCCTGGTATGCCCCCACGGACACGTTGATCCCCGGTTATTTGCGGAAAACCAGCCCTTTCCCGATCCCACCGAATTACTCGTTATCCCCGATCATTACCTGTTTCGCATGCTCTATTCCCAGGGGATTCCCATGGAATCCCTGGGAGTTCCCAGGATGGATGGGGGAGAAACGGAAAAAGATCGCCGCAAAATCTGGCAAACGGTTGCCGACCATCTTTATCTGTTTCGAGCCACGCCCACCGGAGCCTGGCTGAAACACGAATTGCACGACGTTTTGGGAATAACCAAACGGTTTACGGGCGCAACGGCCATGGAGATTTACGATCAAATTACGGAAACCCTGGCCAGGCCGGAGAATTTACCAAGAGCTTTGTTCGAGCGGTTTAACATCGAGGCGCTGAGCACCACTGACGCGCCCACCGATACACTCGAGTTTCATCGCCAAATCCGCGAAAGCGGCTGGAACGGACGAATTTTGCCGGCATTCCGTCCGGATAATGTGACGGATTTTATGTATCGAAACTGGCGCGGAAATATCGACCGCCTGACCGAAGTGAGTGGAATTGATTGTACGAATTATCATGGCTTTATTCTCGCCCTGGAAAAACAACGTCAATTCTTCAAGAGCATGGGCGCAACCTCAACGGATCACGGCGTGCTGACACCATTTACCGTCGAGCTGACAGAAAACGAAGCGGCAAGGCTTTTTGACAAAGCCATTCGCGGACAAGCAACAGCCGAAGACGCCACAATGTTCACCGGCCATGTCATCATGGAAATGGCCGGGATGAGCATTGAAGACGGTTTGACCATGCAGATCCATCCCGGTGTTTTTCGCAATCACAATGAAGTCGTGTTTGAAAAATTTGGCCTGGACAAAGGCTGTGACATTCCGATGGCAACCGATTACGTGAAGAACATGAAGCCGCTATTGAACAGATACGGCAACGACACCCGGCTGAACTTGATCGTGTTCACCATCGATGAAACGACCTATTCGCGCGAGCTGGCGCCTCTTGCCGGCCATTACCCGGCGATGAAACTGGGGCCGGCATGGTGGTTCCATGACAGCCGCGAAGGAATGCTGCGATACCGCCAGATGACCACCGAAACAGCGGGCATTTATAATACTGTTGGCTTTAATGACGATACTCGCGCATTCCCATCCATTCCGGCCAGGCACGATGTTGCGCGCCGCATCGACTGCCGCTTTCTTGCCGGCCTGGTCGCCGAACACGTCATTGACATGGACGAAGCCGAAGAGATGATCGTCGATCTGGCTTATAATCTGGCTAAGAAGAATTACAGGCTGTAATAATGATTTACATGGTAACCTTCTTTGAGAAGGCAAAAAAACACTTCGCAATGACAGTAAATTTTCAGATTGAATAATTATCGTCCAGACACTATTACTACAGCGAAAGTTTGAGTGAGACGAGAGATTTTGCTGTCTGGATTTTATACGACAAAATATTTAAAGACAGAATCATTAATTTCTGTCCCGATCGACGAAATGTTTGTAGAAACCGAAAAAAATCCGTGTTCCCGTCCTGTAAGGACGAAATGTTTGTAGTAGCTCTTTTCGCGTTCGGGAATTGCTTATTATGCCCTCATCATACGATGATAATTGTAATCAAATACGTTCTATTCTTCATAGCTCGTCAACAGCTAAACAAAAAATTTTAAAACAAGGAGGAAAAGTTATGCCTGGAAAAAGAAATCAGATGTTGTCAGTTTCGTTGTGCCTGGTTTTGACACTGGTCTTTTTCAGCCTGGGATACTCCCAGGGCTACCTGGAGCTTGAGAAAAAAGTCGTGAAGAAAGTGCTTCCGAACGGCTTGACGGTGCTTGTGCTCGAAAGACACACCGCGCCTGTCGTCTCGTTTGTCACCTGGGCGGACGTTGGCGCCGTGGATGAGCAAAGAGGGATTACCGGTATGGCGCACTTGTTCGAGCACATGGCATTCAAAGGAACCCAGACCGTTGGGACGAAGGACATCGATGCAGAAACGGTGGCCATGAACAAGGAAGACGAGACCTTTGAGGCCTGGCTGCAAGAGTACCGAAAAGGCTCACTCGCCGATTCCGCCCGGCTGGCGGAATTAAAGCAAGCTCACAAAGAGGCGGTCGAGGAAGCGAGAAAATACGTGGTCAGCAATGAGCTGGGCGAAGCCATAGAGCTGGCCGGGGGAACGGGACTGAATGCCGGTACGGGTCTCGACCTTACGGTTTATTATTATAATCTCCCTTCCAACAAGGCCGAGTTGTGGATGAGCCTGGAATCCGAAAGGTTTTTGCATCCCGTGCTGCGCGAGTTTTATACGGAAAAGGATGTGGTTATGGAAGAGCGCAGGATGAGAATCGAAAGCCAGCCGGTCGGCAAGCTCATTGAAGAGCTTTTGGCGGCGGCTTTTAAGGCGCATCCTTATGGCGTGCATACGCTCGGCCACATGTCCGATTTAATGACCATAAAAAGGGGTGAAGCCGTGGATTTCTTCAAGACCCACTACACGCCGCAAAACCTGGTCATTGCCATTGTCGGCGATGTAAAAGCAGCGGATGTTTTGGAATTAGTGGATACCTATTGGGGAAGAATTCCTGCCGGGCCGGCGAGCGAGCCTCTGGATACGGTGGAGCCGTCGCAGTTGGGCCAGAAGAGAATCGAAGTTGAAGACAGAATGCAGCCGTTCGTCGCCATTGCTTACCACAGGCCTGACGCGCTCGATAAGGATGCCGCGGTGCTCGATGCGATTACCGATGTTCTGGGCGAAGGCAGGACCTGCCGACTGTACAAGAGCCTGGTTAAGGAGAAAAAGATTGCGATCCAAACTGGCGCCATTTCCAGCCTGTCACTGGGTAAATACCCGGGCTTGTTTTTATTCTATTCGTTTGCGGCACAAGGACATGGCAGCGATGAGAACGAAGAAGCCATCTATGCGGAGATTGAAAGATTGAAGAATGAGCCACTGACAGCGGAAGAGCTGACGGCCGTGAAAACCAGGGCAAAGGTCAATTTTCTGCGGGAGCTTGACTCCAATAGTGGTCTTGCCCAGCAACTGGCGGCGAATGAAACCTTGTTTGGCGATTATCGAAAAATGTTTCGACACGTAGACGAGATCGAGGCTGTCACAACCGCGGATATCCAACGGGTGGCAAAAGAATTTTTCAGCCGGCGAAACAGGACCGTGGCGGTGATCGTGCCGCCTGAGGAAGGCGATTGATAAGAGCCAGGTTTTGATCGCGAGCTGCTAGGGAAATTATCTTAAAATTGAAAGGAATCTATTATGAACAATAGAGGGAGTTTTTATATCACATTTTGCGTTTTTTCAGCGATCTTGCTTTCGGGTTTGGCCTTTGGCCAGAAGCATTACAAAGATTTGCACTATCCGGAAGTGGGTCAGTTGAAAATGCCGGAATACGACGTTGTGACCCTGGATAACGGCATGAAAGTCATTCTGATCGAAGACCATGAATTGCCTTTCATCAAAATGCGCGCCGAGCTTTACGCCGGCTCGGTTTGGGGTGAGCCGGATGATAAAGTCGGGCTGGCCAACATAACCGGCCAGGTGATGCGAACCGGCGGCAGCGAGAATATAGCCGGTGATCAGGTGGATGAAGAATTGGAGAGCATCGCTGCTTCGGTGGAAACCTGGATTTCCGACGTGTGGGGCGGAGCATCGGTCTCCACCCTGAAAGATCACTTTGACAAGGTTGCCGGCATCTTTGCCGACATTATGATGCACCCCGCCTTTCCTGAGGACAAGATCGAGCTGGCCAAAGTGCAGGCCCGCAGCGGTATTTCCCGGCGCAATGATGATGTCTCCGAGATTGCCGAACGTGAATTCAACCAGTTGATCTACGCCAACAGCGCGTTCTGGCGTGACGAAGAGTATGCGACCATCGACGCCATTACGCGGGATGACCTGATTGCATTTCATAAAAAATGGGTGCGACCCAACGGCATGGTACTGGGCGTGTGGGGCGATTTTAACAAAAAAGAGATGAAAAAGAAAATTGCCACTCTTTTCAAAGACTGGAAGCCGGTTGGGGAGTCTAAGATTATCCCGCCCAAAGTGGATTACCAGCTCGCTTATGGCGTCAATTTTGTGGAGAAAAAAGACGTCAACCAGAGCAATATTTATATCGGACACATTGGCGGACAAAAGGACAACCCGGATTACCCGGCGCTCATCATGATGAACGAGGTACTCAGCGGCGGATTTTCCAGCAGGTTGTTTTCGCGAGTCCGGTCCGACCAGGGTTTGGCCTATGCCGTTTATGGCGCTTATGGAACCAACTTTTTCCACCCCGGTGCCTTCTTTATGTACTCCGGCACAAAATCCGAGAGAACCGTTGAAGCCGTGCGCTCCATGCTTAAAGAGATGCGTCTGATGAGCGAAGAGCTGGTCGGCGAAGAAGAGCTGCATCTGGCCAAAGAGGGATGGCTGAATTCTTATGTGTTCAATTTCGACAGCATGGACAAGATTGCCCAGCGCTTGGTCCAGTATGCTTATAATGGCTATCCCATGGACTTTCTGCAGAAAACACGTGATGGCGTCGAGCAGGTCACTCGGGAGGATATTCTGCGCGCCGCTAAAAAATACTTGCACCCCGATGAAGTGCAGGTTTTGGTGGTTGGAAATCCCGATGATTTCGATGAGCCGCTCTCCGTTTTAGGCGAGGTGAACACCATTGACATCGCCATCCCGGCGCCAAAAGCGGAAATGCCGGAAGCGACTACGGAAGGCGCGGCAAAAGGCAAAGCGTTTATTGCCAAAATGGCCGAAAAGATAGGTGGGATGGACAAAGTATTAAGCGTCAGGAATTCTCGCGCAAAGGCCAAGATGACGCAAGTCACCCCCATGGGCTCCATGGAAATGGAGGGAGTCAGGACACTGGTTTTGCCTGACAAGCTACACCTGGCCCTCAACACGCCGCAAGGCGCGGTGAATATCGTCCTGGCTGGCGATGAGGCGTGGATGGAGACACCGCAGGGAAAAATGCCCGCGCCGGATATAATCAAGAATAATCTCAAGGCGGAGATTTTTCACGATCCGATTGCCCTGCTGCAGTTGTTGGATGATGTAACCGTGCAATATGTTGGCGAAGTTACATTTAATGAGACCGCCACCGACGAGCTGGTTGTGGCAATGGGCGATGAGAGCTACCATCTGTATCTGGACAAAGTAACCGGCCTGCCCGCAGGGATCAAATACAGTACCATAGGCCAGCAGGGTCCGGCGGAAATCGAGGAATTCTACTCCGATTACCGCGATGCCGGCGGCATTAAATCCGCATTTAAAGCCGTCGCTATGCAAGACGGAGAAAAAGCATCCGAGTCCGAGATGTCGGAGATGAGCTTTAACGTCGAGCCGGATATGTCGTTGTTTGAAAAATAGTAAATTTTAACTTTTGGTATCTATTCAGGTAACGTATTTTTTCTGCCACGAAAACTCGAAGACACAAAGGTACACGAAGATTTTTTGTGTTCCTTAGTGGCTTTGCGACTTTGTGGCTGAAGTCACGACTTTTTTTAAATGAAAAGCCCGCATCGGGGAAACCTGATGCGGGCTTTTCCTTTCGCATATATGTGAGGCTTGCGTGAGAGTGAGACAACGAATACTTCAACAGAACTTTTTATGTCAATTCCTTAAGGAATGACATTGGGGGTGTCGGATGCGTTGTTGTGGTAGACCGAATATCATCTACCATATCCGCAATTCAGCCTGATTGTCATTCTCTTGAGAATCTTTGTAATTGTGTAATCGTGCCCGCCGTAACGGCATTTTTTTAGGAGGAATTCCCATATCCGTTTGCGTTTTTTTCAATTTGTGCACACTTGACAAAGATTCCTGAAGGAATGACAGCTTCTCTTAGTAGGCGGAATTAATAGGTTGTTATTCGACTTTAAACTTTCACTGTAGTATTAAGCAACCGCGCCGGGCGGTTTTCATTCAATGACACTGGCGATACTGAGAAGCTCGGCTTTGAAATTGGCGCCCTGTGCTTTTGCCAGGGGCAAATTGATGATGATCTTTGGTTTTCCATCCTTCACTTCGAGTCCCGAAGCCAGACCCATGGCAACGTACTCTTTGATGGCGGAAAAAGTTAAAATCCCCAGTTTTTCAGCCACGCGGGCTATGGTGAGCAAATTCTTGTCATTTCCGGGTGTCACGACGAACACATCCACATTGAGCACAGAGGCGGTATTTTCCAAATAGCTTTCGGACTTGATCGCAATCCCGGAAAAAATAAGTTTTTTTGTGCCGATCTTACGATCATCAAGAACGAGCTTGTAAAAGCTTTCATCCAAACGCTGGTATGTCTCTACGGACAGCTTGTCTTCACAATAAATAATACCTACTCGAACGGACGTCGTGTTTTTGTTCAAAAGCGTACGATTGTATCCGAGAATTTTGACCAACAAGTCAGCCTGCTGGTCGGGAGGTATGTCTAAAGAAACTGCCGGGCTAAAAAATGTGATCATAAGAAGGAAAGGGACAAGACCTAAGGCATAGCGTCCGCTGTGTCTCATAGAATCCTCCACGGCTTTGCACTTCCACCCAGGGCAGCAATCCGCTTCTCCGAATTGGGCCGCCGATGCGACTGCATGGTTTTTTACTATAAATATCGGCAGATGGACGACGAACTTTAATTTTTTTTATTGGAAATTTCTAAAGGGAAGGTTCTATTCAGCCCACGAAACACACGAAACAAACAAAATGAATGAAAATAATAGTAGTCGATACTCCTGTCCAAAATAGGTTTTTGTTAAACCTCATTTGAGCGATTTTGCCTTGGAACGTTCACTTGCAGGGCATCATGTCATTCTGGAAGAATCTTTGTTTTTGCGCGCAAAATTACAGATTCCTCCAGAATGACGCTTGAATCGCTCAATTTTGGTTAAATTTATTTTGGATAGCAGTAACCTTATTTTAAGTTTGAAAACCTTAGTAGATAAAAAATAAGGTTTTTAATGATTCCTCAAGTTAACGTAGTAATTGCTATTTTGATACTGAAGGACAAGACATTTTCATCGATCAGAACTTTAGACCGTCGGTCCATCGCTATAAATTAAAGAGCAGCCGTAAATAGAACGCAGGAGAACGCAGCATCGCTCGCATGTTCAGATCCTCGAACATACAGGAAATAGTGTCCCGCAGGGTCTGGCTCTTTTTAGCGCGATTGACCACCAAATTGAACAGCCAGCGAACCTGCCCCAGTCGTTGCATGATGTAGCTCAATTTGAGCTCGTCCCAGAGCTTTTCATAGAGGAGCCGATCATAAACCTCAAGGGTGCTTTTGGAGAAATCCTGTCGGCTCACAGCCGTTTCGATCACCTCGGCGCCGATCATGGCGCTGACCAGGGCATTGCCGATGCCTTCGCCGCTGAACGGATCGATCAATGACGCGGCATCGCCGACGAGAAGGAACCGCTCTCCCGACAGGTTTCTTCTCCTGGAACCGAGCGGCAAGCCCCAGCCGGAAATGCCGCCGACCAGCTCCGCCTCTTTAAATCGCTCTTTTAACATGGGGTGTTCAGCGATCACTTTTTGCAGCGCTTCTTTGAGGTTGAGATTTTTCTTTTTAACATTGGCGGACAGCACCCCTACGCCGACGTTGGCCATGTTGTTGGGCAATGGAAAAATCCAGAAATAGCCGGGCAAGACCTGTTCGAGAAAATACAGCTCGATGAAATTTTGCGGGTGGTTGCCCTTTACGTTTTTATAATAACCGCGAATGGCCGAGCAAAAATGGTTGGGATCGCCCGTGTGGCCGGCGAGCTTACGGGCAGCGATGGAGCGGCTTCCCTCGGCGCCGACGATCATTTTTGCCAGAGCTTTTTTTGCCTCGCCATTTGTTTGGTAATGAATTTCGATCCCCTCGTCGCTCTGCACCAGATCGGTGACGCGCGTGCCCAGGTGCATTTCCGTAAAATTGGCGTCCAACTGATTGATGAGAAAATTGTCAAAATCGATCCGTTTGGCAATAAATCCGGGAGGCTCCTCGGCTTGCGCATTATTCTGTTTGAACGGAATATCAATACTCGAACCGTTCGGCGCGATGAATGTGATGCCCCAACTGTCGAGGAAAGAATTCTTTTGGCTTTGCATGTCGGCTACAAACTGCGAATCGATGTGCTTTAATATCTTGACCGCCTTGCCGCTGAGCGCATCGCCGCAGACTTTATCGCGTGGAAAAACGGCCAAATCAAAAAGCGTGTGCTTGATGCCTTTTTTCGCCAAAAAAAGAGACGTTGCCGCGCCGGCCGGTCCGGCGCCGATGATGGCCACGTCGGTCTTGAATTGATATGGAGTTGTCGACATCCGTTCGTTCCTGTTTCATATTTTTGCCTGATGAATGCCTGAACGAAAGCGCAAGCGGTTCTGAGATTGCTTCGCTCCAACAAAGCAAATTGAACAGGAATTGACTCACGTCCACCGCTCGCAATGACAGTTTTTATTATTTTTTCAGTTTTCGTTCTGACACTAATTGTTTTTCTTTCGATTCTTTCGTGTGTTTAGTGGGGCAACCAGTCATATCCTCTAATATTTACCCAACGCGACTACTCTTCCAGCGTTGTCAAATCGCCTTCGTCCTGGCCCAGCGCCCTGGCTTTCAGAACGCGGCGCATGATTTTACCGCTCCGGGTCTTGGGCAGCGCATCGGTAAAGGTGATGCTCTCCGGCTTAGCAATGGGGCCCATCTCATGGCTGACGTGCTCTTTTAATGCTTCCGCCAGTTGTTTGTTGCCCTGAACGCCC
>METF01000090.1:4252-4718 GCA_001771235.1 Candidatus Zhuqueibacterota bacterium RBG_16_48_16 | reverse complement strand
TCAGCTCATGCGGCAGAGCGATGGCGGCCGCTTCCGAAACATCCGCATGGCTAACCAGCGCACTTTCGATTTCAGCCGTGCCCAATCGATAGCCGCTCACTTTGATGACGTCGTCGATGCGGCCGATGATCCATACATAGCCGTCTTTATCGATGCGCGCCGAGTCGCCGGTTTTATACCAGCCCTGTTTCTCAAATTCTTTCCAATAGATTTCAACAAATCGACCCGGATCGCCGTGAATCGTCCTGGCCATTCCCGGCCACGGCGCCTTGAGAACCAGCTTGCCTTCTTCTCCGGTGGGAACATCCTTGCCGTTATCATCCACCACGGCGATCTCGATGCCGAAAAACGGTTTGGTTGCCGAGCCGGGCTTGAGCGGCGTGATGGGCAATGGAGTGATCATGAATCCGCCGGTTTCCGTCTGCCACCAGGTATCCATAATCGGGCACTTTTCCCGGCCGATGAC
>METF01000090.1:2917-4199 GCA_001771235.1 Candidatus Zhuqueibacterota bacterium RBG_16_48_16 | reverse complement strand
GCAGCCGCAACGAGCTCAGGTCGTGGCGGTTTGGCCAGGCCTCGCCAAAGCGCATCAGTCCGCGTATGGCGGTCGGGCTGGTATACAGAATCGTCACACCGTATTTTTCGATCATTTGCCACCAGCGGTTGGGATAGGGATGGTTGGGAGCGCCCTCGTAGGCCAGGATCGTGCTGCCATTGATCAACGGGCCATAGACGATGTAGCTGTGGCCGGTGATCCAGCCGGGGTCGGCGGCGCACCACCAGCGGTCTTCTTCCTTGATGTCGAACACCAGCTTGTGGGTCGTGGAGGTGTAAACGGAATAACCGCCGTGCGTGTGCACCAGCCCCTTGGGTCGGCCTGTGGTGCCGGAAGTGTAGAGGATGAAGAGCATGTCTTCGGCATCCATTACTTCGGTTTCGCAGCGCGGACTGGCAATCGGCAGGGACATGAGATCGTGATACCAGAAATCGCGGTCGTTTTCCATATAAACCTCGTGGCCGGCGCGCCTGACCGTGATACACACTTCGATGGTGGGCGATCTCTTCATCGCCTCGTTGGCAATGCTTTTCAGATCGGTGATTTTCCCGCGCCTCCAGCCACCGTCGGCCGTGATCAGCACCCGGCTGTGAGCGTCCTCGATTCGCTCCGCCAGGGCCTCGACGCTAAAGCCTCCGTAAACCACACTGTGCGCCGCACCGATTTTTGCGCAGGCCAGCATGGCAAAAATCAGCTCGGGAATTTGCGGCATGTAAATCGTGACAATATCACCTTTGCGAACGCCCATGCTTTTCAGCACGCTCGCCAGCTTGGAGACCTCGCGGTTCAGCGCATGATAGGAAAAAGTGCGCAGATCGCCCGGCTCTCCCTCCCAGATCAGCGCCAGCTTGTTGCGCCGCCATGTCTTCAAATGCCGGTCGATGGCATTGTGAATGATGTTAGTCTTGCCGCCGACGAACCATTTGTAAAACGGCGCCTCAGAGTCGTCCAGTACCTTATCCCACTTTTGGAGCCATTCCAGCGACGATGCCTGCTCCGCCCAGAAGTCCTCGCGCTGGGTTATGGATTGGAGATACTTGTTTTCATACTCCTGAACGTTTGCGGACGCTAAGATATGCTCCGCCGGATAGACAAACTCTCCGTTCGTCGAAGCCTTGATTTCTGAAGCCATTTCCTACCTCCGGATGATTGAAAAAAGTTGTTCGTGATGAGCCTGCCCGTCACCTTTATAAACGGCTTGACGGCCGCTTAGCGAAGGCAGGTAAAGAATAACGCCGTAAGGGGAAATTTTAATCCTGCC
>METF01000090.1:2207-2702 GCA_001771235.1 Candidatus Zhuqueibacterota bacterium RBG_16_48_16 | reverse complement strand
AGCAGCGATCCGGATATGATCAATAAATATGCCCACAAGCTGGAGAGTTTCGGCTGGCTGCTCTATGCCGTTGAAATCGGCCTGGCTGCTGTATTCCTGGTTCACATTCTTTCGGCTGTGACCGTGACTTTGGGCAATATCAAAGCGAGGCCTGAAAACTACAAAGTCGTCAACAGCGCCGGGCCGCCGAGCAGGAAAAATATCAGCTCGACGACCATGATTTACACCGGGCTGACTCTTTTTATCTTTTTAGTTATTCATCTCAAAGATTTCAAATTCGGTCCGGGCGTCGAACAAGGCTATGTTGCTCATGTTGGTGGAGAGCAGGTAAGAAATTTTTACACCCTGGTTCAGGAAAAGTTCACCCATATCGGCTATGTGATATTTTACACCGGCGTCATGGTGCTGCTGGGCTTTCACCTCCGGCATGGCTTCTGGAGCGCCTTTCAAACCTTGGGCCTGGCCTATCCGCGCCTATCTCCGCTGATTTATACC
>METF01000090.1:1832-2002 GCA_001771235.1 Candidatus Zhuqueibacterota bacterium RBG_16_48_16 | reverse complement strand
GGGCGCATCGGCGGCCGCCTCACTGGCCGAGCTCGGCTACCGGGTGAGCAATCTTTGCATTCAGGATTCGCCGAGACGGGCGCACAGCATCGCGGCGCAGGGCGGCATCAATGCGGCGAAAAACTATCCCAATGACGGCGACAGCGTCTGGCGGCTTTTTTACGACACCA
>METF01000090.1:1368-1728 GCA_001771235.1 Candidatus Zhuqueibacterota bacterium RBG_16_48_16 | reverse complement strand
AGGGAGTACGGCGGGGTGCTGGCCAACCGCTCCTTTGGCGGCGCCCAGGTTTCCCGGACGTTTTACGCCCGCGGCCAGACCGGCCAGCAATTGCTCTTGGGTGCCTACGGCGCCCTGATGCGCCAGGTGCACCTGGGGAATGTCAGGCTGCTGCCCCGTTATGAAATGCTGGATCTCATCGTTGCCGATGGCAGGGCGCGAGGCATCGTCACCCGCCATCTCGTTTCCGGGAAAATCGGCTCGCACCTGGGCGACGCCGTCGTACTGGCCACCGGCGGCTATAGTAATGTCTACTACCTGTCGACCAACGCCAAAAATTCCAATGTCACCGCTGCCTGGCGCTGTTACAAGCGGGGTGCC
>METF01000090.1:802-1306 GCA_001771235.1 Candidatus Zhuqueibacterota bacterium RBG_16_48_16 | reverse complement strand
CCAGTCCAAATTGACCCTGATGAGTGAAAGCCTGCGTAACGACGGGCGCGTCTGGGTTCCGAAAAATAAAAGTGATCGCCGGCCGCCTGGCGAGATTCCCGAAGCGGAGCGGGATTACTACCTGGAAAAAAGATACCCCAGTTTCGGCAACCTCGTGCCGCGCGACGTGGCTTCCAGAAACGCGAAAGCCGTGTGCGATGATGGCCGGGGCGTTGGCGAAACCGGGCTGGCGGTCTACCTGGATTTTGCCGACGCCATTTCCAGGCTCGGCGAGGACGATATTCGTGAAAAATACGGCAACCTGTTTGGCATGTATCAGCGCATCACCGACGAAAATCCCTACCGGACGCCCATGCGCATCTACCCGGCGGTGCATTACACCATGGGTGGGCTCTGGGTCGATTATAATCTCATGTCGACCATCCCGGGCCTTTTTGTGTTGGGAGAAGCCAATTTTTCCGACCACGGCGCCAACCGCCTCGGCGCCAGCGCTTTGATGCAGGG
>METF01000090.1:370-628 GCA_001771235.1 Candidatus Zhuqueibacterota bacterium RBG_16_48_16 | reverse complement strand
AATTTCATCGCGAGCTGGGAAAGGTAATGTGGGAATACGTCGGCATGTCGCGGAATCAGGGTGGGCTGCAAAAAGCCATCGGCCTCATTGGTGGCCTTCGGGAGCAATTCTGGCACGATGTTTACGTTCCCGGCAGCGGCGAAACGCTGAACAAAAACCTGGAGTTTGCCGGCAGGGTGGCCGATTATCTGGAATTGGGCGAGCTGATCGCGGTTGATGCCCTGGAGCGCCGTGAGTCGTGCGGCGGCCATTTTCGCG
>METF01000090.1:0-285 GCA_001771235.1 Candidatus Zhuqueibacterota bacterium RBG_16_48_16 | reverse complement strand
CGCCGTTCGCCATATCGAGCCGCTGCAATTCGAAAATGTGAAACTGACGCAACGAAGTTATAAATAATGCTACAGCGAAAGTTTGACAGATGGGAGCGAAACGACTGATGTCAAATTATTAACAAAGAGACTGGAATATTGGAATGATGGAAGAATGGATTTAAAAAAATTTCTCCTTCCAGTATTCCAGTATTCCAATATTCCAATATTCCAATATTCCAATATTCCATTATTCCTCTTGCATAAACATGTAAAATGCAATTGAAGCTTATAACCCCGCAGTTA
>METF01000089.1:3322-5336 GCA_001771235.1 Candidatus Zhuqueibacterota bacterium RBG_16_48_16 | reverse complement strand
TGTACTTTACAGCATAATCGGGTAAGGGCGGGCTTTTCTCCCGCCCTCCCCACACCACCGGACATGCGGGTCCGCATCCGGCGGTTCATCATAGATCACTTCGGATAGTGAAAAGCGATCCAGAGATCGCGTACCGAAACTAAATCCTGTTCTTTGAGAAAAGCATTCGTCAAACCGCTTTGGCTGCCATAGGTTCTGGCCAGCTTCCACGGCCCTTTGCTGCTCATACCCACAGCAATGGCCTGCTTCTCTACCGCTCCAAGATTGAGCAGATTGCGGATTCGCGTCCGGCACCTGCGCCACTGTTTAATGTAGCACATACGCACGCGACGACGAATCCACTCATCCAGTTCGGGCAGTGGGCGGTAGTATTCTGACAAAGCGTAATATCCCATCCAGCCGCGAATGTAACTCGACAGCCTCTCAAGCCGGTCATCCATAGAGATGCCCCAGCTTCTGGCCGTCAGGCGGCGGATGTTATATCGGAAATTCTCAAGCGATTCGTCAGACCAGATGATGCGTTTACCTTTGAATACAAAACCAAGGTATTCGCTTTCATTGGCTCCGACGATTTTACTCTTTTCCTGGTTAATAACCAGTTTGAGCTTGCGCTCAAGAAATTTTGAAACGCTGGCAAATACCCGCTCTGCGGCGCGTTTGCTTTTGACTAAAATAACAAAGTCATCGGCATAGCGGGCAAAGCGGTGTCCGCGTTTCTCCAGTTCTTTGTCAAAATCGTCAAGCATTACATTCGCAAGCAAGGGCGACAGTGGCCCGCCCTGAGGCACGCCTTCAGTAGTCGGGAAAACTTTTCCGTCCACATAAACGCCTGCTCTCAGGTAGCGGCCAATCAGTCTCAGGACACGCTTGTCCTTTATTTTGCGTGCGAGCCGGGCCATCAGAAGGTCGTGGTTAACCCGGTCGAAGAATTTCGACAGGTCAACATCCACGACGAACCTGAAGCCGCTGTCAATCGTTTGCCGGACGTGGCGCGCAGCGCCATGGGCGGAACGAAATGGACGGAAGCCGAAACTCCATCGGGAAAATCCCGGATCAGAGATCGGCTGTAGAACTTGCAGTATAGCCTGTTGGATCAATCGGTCAAGCACTATCGGGATGCCTAATGGCCGTTTGCCACCGGATCGTTTGGGTATTTCTACCCGCTTGACCGGCGCCGGTAAATAGGTATCTTCCAGCAGTTGACGCTTGATCTCTGACCAGTACTTTTGCAAGTACGCCGGAAAATCTTCAATGGTAATACCATCGACTCCGGCTGCTCCGCCATTCGCTTTCACCCGTTGCCAGGCTTTCAGCAGATTGGCTCGTGACAGGATTTGTTCCAGCATTGGAACTCCTCTCGCTTTCAAGACGGCTCTTATCTCTGCGCTGTCCCGTGACTACTCCGCTCGGAGGTCAACGCCCGGAACAAGCTTCATAAGGCTCGATTCTTGACCATGATGTTCGGCCCTTCGTCATGTCTCAGTTATTACACTGAGCGTTAGGCTACTATGGCCTCGGCTGACTTCTGCCTGATCATCCCGAAGGTTACCCTGCGGAACGCCAATGTCGTTTGTTGCGGCTTGCTATCTTGTTTCGTGTTCCTTGCGGCTCATCCCGGCGATAGCGTCCGGTAATGCCAGGGCCTTGGTCTACCGGTTGGGCCCAGAGTCCGGTGCCTGCCACAGCAAACAACACCGCATGTCAGGTAGATCTCCCCGGATAAGGGCTTGTCCCTGACTTGTTCAGGGAACATGAACTTTCGCGACACAACCGCGCCATTTACCGTATCCAACTCGGATCACCGGGCTTTGTTATCTTGTGCTAACTCGCCCGCGGACTCAGCCTTCTATGGCGTTTCTGTTCGTCGGCTCGTCGCTTTGCTACAGGCTTCCTTTAGACGGAATCTCACGACACCGCCCTTGCCTTTCGCTAGTCGTTGACGTATTATTAAATCAATAATAACACGGTGATCCTCCGACAGAGGACTTGCACCTCATGAGTTCATGCCCATGCC
>METF01000089.1:3012-3228 GCA_001771235.1 Candidatus Zhuqueibacterota bacterium RBG_16_48_16 | reverse complement strand
ATTTTATGCGCTGCCGGCAGGTAACACGTCCGCGTTAGACGGCTTAACGGCAGCGAGTCAGAACCTTGCCGGGTGATTTATCGTTGATTACAACGTGACTAAGCCATCCGAGCCATCTAGCGCTTGGGCGCGCTTTGATATCAGTTTCTGGAGGAACACATGACTCGATCGACGAACGCGAGAGTAGCCGGTGTTGCTTTTCTCCTCTACATCGTG
>METF01000089.1:2155-2993 GCA_001771235.1 Candidatus Zhuqueibacterota bacterium RBG_16_48_16 | reverse complement strand
TCCTAGCCGGAGCAACCAGCGCGGAAGGCACCGCAGCGAGGCTCGCGCTCATGGTTCAGCATGCTTCACAAGTACGTATCAACATCTTGCTTTCATTGTTCGTTTTCGTAATAGCCATCACGCTTGCCGTAGCGCTGTATGGAATCACGCGAGATGAAGATCGAGAACTCTCGGTACTTGCGCTGTCCTGCCGTGTTGGTGAAAGCATGTTTGCCGCAATCGCTCCCATAGTAGCGCTCGGGTTGCTATGGCTTGGCACTGAAGGAAGTGGTTCGGACGCGGAGGTTGTGAACACGCTCGGTGGATTCCTATTTAAAATGCGAGTTTGGAACACAACGATTGCTTCGTTTCTCTTCGCCATTGGCAGCACAATTTTTTGCTGGCTCCTCCTGCGCGGTCGTATGATTCCAACTTCCTTGGCTTGGCTAGGGGTTGTCGCGTCAGTTCTTCTCGTGGTGGGCGTTCCTCTGCAGCTCATTGGTGTCCTAGGTAGCACTGTCGGCCAACTTATGTGGTTACCTATGGCCGCTTTTGAGATTCCACTTGCTCTTTGGCTGCTCATCAAAGGTGTTGCTTCCCCCAGTCGCAACTCAGAGTCTAGTGGCGCCGTCTAACCACTCGCTCAAGCAGACCATTTTTCGCTTTCGCTCAAAATGGCCGCTTAGCTCGAACGAACCCCGCAGTTAGTGATGTAGTTATACGTCGTAGAGTAAGAGTAAACCCGACAGAAATACACTTTTATTGCCATCGATAGGAATTGTTTAATTGGAATTCAGCGATCCTTATATTATATTTTTCAAGGGGCATCGTCGAGCTTTCTGGTCTGACAAGTGATAAT
>METF01000089.1:844-2011 GCA_001771235.1 Candidatus Zhuqueibacterota bacterium RBG_16_48_16 | reverse complement strand
CCACAGCTTAAACCACTGCCAATTCTAGAAGGATTTATTCCTGAAGGCTGGAAAGAAGCAATTTACGAATGAATGAAAATAAACCAATATTATTTGATGCAGGAGTGTTTATTGGGGCATTGCTTAAAGGGGACCGGCGCCATCAAGAAGCACGATACATTGTTGAGGCAGCCAGGCGGGGAGAATTATTAGCCCGTACGACAACCAGTATTCTAAGTTAACGATAGACGGCGAATAACAAAAGTCATTTTTGCAACCAACCGAGCATTTTGGGCTAAAGTCAATTACCAAAGATCAGATCACATCTACATAAACTAAACCGGGTAAATTGTCCGACCACCCCACAATCAACATCTTTTGATTTCGCCGCGATCTGCGGCTGGGTGAAAACCACGCGCTCTACCACTTCCTCACCGGCGGCCATCCCGCATTGTTGGTCCTCGCATTTCGAATAGCTTGATTCTCAAGCGACAATCTCTTATATTTCGGCTCGTTTACATACCCACAGAACACTTACACAGTATTTGAGGTTTTTGATGATCGAAGATTTAAAAAGAATGACAAACGAATTTGCCGAGCGGATCGCATCGTTACGGGGGTATCTTTGATATAGAGGAGAAACAAAAGGACATCGCCCGGCTCGAAGAACAAAGCCAAAAGGCGAATTTCTGGAATGACAATGAAAACGCCCAAACCGTCATGCGGCAAATCAGCGAGAAAAAATACTGGGTCGATGCCTGGCAAAAGCTGGATGACAAATGCAAGGAGCTTGACGAGCTGCTGCTCCTCGCGGAAGATGAGAATGACGAATCGTTGATCGATGACATCGAAAAAGAGGCGGATGCCCTGGAGCGGGAGATCGGCGACCTGGAGTTCAGAAAAATGCTGGGCGATCCGAACGACGGCAAGAACGCCATTTTGACCATTCACCCGGGCGCGGGCGGCACCGAATCGCAGGATTGGGCGCAGATGTTGATGCGCATGTATCTGCGCTGGATCGAGAGGCGAGGTTATAAATCCGATATCCTCGATTTTCAAGCGGGCGAGGAAGCCGGTTTAAAAAGCGTGACTATAGAGGTCACCGGCTCTTATGCCTATGGCTATTTAAAGGCCGAGGCGGGCGTCCATCGACTGGTGCGCATTTCCCCTTTTGACGCCAACAAGCGG
>METF01000089.1:528-740 GCA_001771235.1 Candidatus Zhuqueibacterota bacterium RBG_16_48_16 | reverse complement strand
CACGCACATCCCGACGGGCATCGTTGTCCAGTGCCAGAACGAGCGGTCGCAGCACCGCAATAGAGACGCCGCCATGAAGATACTGCTGTCCAAGCTTTACCAGAAACAACTCGAGGAAGAACAAAAAAAGCTGGAAAAACTGGAAAGCTCCAAGCTGGACATTGCCTGGGGCAGCCAGATTCGCTCCTATGTATTTCATCCTTACAACATGG
>METF01000089.1:0-518 GCA_001771235.1 Candidatus Zhuqueibacterota bacterium RBG_16_48_16 | reverse complement strand
TCGCACCGGTTACGAGACCAGCAATACCACAGCGGTCATGGACGGCGATTTGGATGATTTTATCCAGGAGTTCCTCATTCAGCATTGTAAGACGGTGTAGGATGGGGCATTCAAAAATAACCAGGAATCCTATATATGCCAACAGTGCTATATGTTATGGGATGGAGATTTTTCTTTTACGCCGATGAAAGAAATGAACCAATCCATATTCACTGCCGAAAAGCCGAGAAAGAATGTAAATTTTGGCTGGACACCGTGAACTTTGATATTGAGGAAGCTTATAGTTATGGTATGAACAACAAAGATAAACGACAGGTCAAAAAAATCATTTTTGAGTATTTTGAGCACATTGAAGAAGAATGGAATAAGTTTCAAAGGGAGCGTGAGAGATGAAAAAATACCATAGAGTAAGCGATATTGATTTTACCGAGGAGAGCATCAAAATAAGAATTGATGGTAAGTATTACGAATTCAAATTATCTGCAATATCTAAGAAATTAGCAAATGCCTCGGATATT
>METF01000088.1:9870-10577 GCA_001771235.1 Candidatus Zhuqueibacterota bacterium RBG_16_48_16 | reverse complement strand
TCCCCCAACGGGACTGTCCAACATTTTGACCTCGCAGGATTTTTTGCTCACCGCGTTATCCAAAGCCAGTGGCCCATCGAGAATGGCGTTGGCGATTTGTCCGCGCTGCGCCATTTTGCACATTATAGCCGCATCGGTTGTGCAAGGCATCGACGCATAGTTGACTTTTTCCACTGCCGCAATGATGCCTACTTTAGGAGTGGCAATACCGATTTTTCGAACAGCATGAATGGCATTTTCCGTTATGGCGATTTTCGTTTCAAGATCGGGAGCAATATTCATCGCCGCATCGGACATATAGAGTAACTTGTGATATGTTTGCAGCTCAAAAGCGGCAAAATGGGAAAGAATTTTCCCTTCTCTTAATCCATGATCCTTATCCAGTACGCCGCGCAAAAGCGTGGCAGTAGAACAATTGCCCTTCATCAGCGTATCGGCCAGGTGCTCCCGCACGATTTGTATGGCGCGAACGACAGATTGCTGTTCGCCGTCGGTATCTACGATATCAAATGCGCCCAGATCGACACCAATATTTTTGCCTATTTCCGTTATCTTGCTTTTATTACCGACCAGCACCGCGTCTGCCAACCCCTCTTGATGGGCATGCGCAACAGCCATGAGGCAATCCGCATCTTCCGCCATGGCGACGGCAATGGTTTTTTTCGGCTTGCCTTTTAATGCGTTCAATATGTCTTCAAAACTATTCA
>METF01000088.1:9475-9856 GCA_001771235.1 Candidatus Zhuqueibacterota bacterium RBG_16_48_16 | reverse complement strand
CTCGCACGGATATTCTTTTGCCTCCTCAACGCCTTTTAAGATTCGCAAGGCGCCCAATGACAGCGCCTCCATCTCCTGTTCGCCCGGAAACTCAAAGATCGGAGCCAGGAAAGAACAGCGACTTTTTACGCCCTCCACAAACCTGCGGCTGTGAGCGATTCCGCCTGTCAGAACGAGTCCGTCCACTTTTCCGTAAAAAACCGCTGCCAGCGAACAGATTTCCTTGGATACCTGGTAAATCATGCCATCTATAACAAGCGCCGCAAAGTTATCTCCATCATCGATGTTTTTTTCAGCCACTCTCATGTCGTTGGTTCCGAGGTAGGCGGTCATGCCTCCAGCGCCTTTAATCATTTTGAGAACGCTATCCCGACTTTGAGC
>METF01000088.1:7434-9387 GCA_001771235.1 Candidatus Zhuqueibacterota bacterium RBG_16_48_16 | reverse complement strand
CCAGCGCCTTTAATCATTTTGAGAACGCTATCCCGACTTTGAGCACCGTTGTAACAAAATCGTACCAGATCGCCAGCGGGCAACGTTCCGCTTCTTTCCGGCGTGAAGGGTCCTTCCGCATCGAGGGCATTATTCACATCGACGACGAGGCCGTTACAATGGGCTGCTATGGAAATTCCTCCGCCTAGATGGGCAATAATGAGATTCACTTTTTCGTAGGACAGATTCAACCGCTGTGCCGCCTTGCGCGCGACTGCCTTGTGATTGAGGGCGTGAAAAATGCTCTTGCGCGGTAAAAGGGGATGCCCTGAAAGCCGGGCGACAGGCTCCAACTCATCGACGACAACCGGATCGACAATAAAAGCCGGTCTGTTATATTTGTTACCCAATTCTTTTACCAGAATAGCCCCAAGATTTGACGCATGCTCCCCCTGCACACCAGCGCGAAGATCATCGATCATACAATCATTGACAACATAAGTCCCGCTTGGTATAGGTCGCAACAGCCCACCGCGACCGACGAACGCATCAAAATCAACAAGGTCGTAGCTTGATTTTGATAATATGCTTTCAATCGCTTCAAGTCTGAATTGATATTGACCGAGGATGTCATTGAAATGACTTAGTTGCTGTGCAGCATGGTGGATGTTTTCGGAAAGTATTTCATTCTCATCCTCAAAGACTGCCACTTTTGTCGAAGTCGAGCCTGGGTTGATCACCAAAATTTGATACATCCAACCTCCGACAATTCGGATGACATTGAGGTCCGCTACTGTTCCGCATCGAAAAAATCATTTTGGCAAATATAATAAATTAAAAGGAATTCTTAAAGTAAAATGTTCTATATTTTGATTAATTTTAAAAGAAAACGTCTACAAATAGGCATTGGGATTTAAAAATGGATCAGTGATTCAACGCGAAGATTGCCAAGCTTTTCCCGCGCGTGTAAAAAATCCAATTCCACTAAAAAACAGCATCCCACAACGATCGCTCCCAATTCTTCAACCAAATGAGCCGAGGCCAGAACGGTGCCTCCGGTCGCCAGGAGATCGTCGACAATGAGAATCCGCTGCCCGTTTCTAATAGCGTCTGCGTGGATCTCAAGAGCGCCGGTGCCATACTCCAGTTGGTAGGTTTGGCTGATTGTTTTATATGGTAATTTCCCTGGTTTGCGTATCGGCACCAGGCCAACGCCAAATTCATAAGCCAATATGGACGCGAAAATGAATCCTCTCGATTCAATGCCCAACACGGCGTCAATCGCATCATCTCGGAATAAACTTTTCATTTGTCGTACGGCTTCACGAAGGCCGGGACCATCGCCAATAAGAGGCGTGATGTCCTTGAAGCTGATTCCCTCTTTGGGAAAATCGGGTATTGTGCGAATGAGTTTTTGTAGATCCACTTTTTTTCCCTTTTTTAATCACCTGGTAATTCGAAAGTCCGAAAACTTGTCCTCAAATTTCTGCCATTCAATATCGGTTCCACGGACATGAGAAAGTATCGGCCCACGCTCCAGTGCCGCCAAGTATTCCAGAATATCATTCTTAGCGCCTTCGACAAAACTCTCGACAGTTCCATCCGGGTTGTTGCGAATGTAGCCGTGCAGGCTCAATCTCTGAGCTTCAAACAGGGCAAAATAACGATAGCCCACTCCCTGGACCATCCCATGCACATGTATAAGAGCTGCTGAATTCATGACGTTTTAATGAAAGTGTTGTAACCCTGACAGGGTTCGGAACCCTGTCAGGGTTTGCTTATGAGGTCTATACTGTCTATGGATAAAGACGTGCCAGCGTTCTTGGGAAAGGTATGGTTTCCCTGACGTGCTGAATGCCGCAAAGCCAGGAAACGGTTCGCTCGATGCCAAGACCGAATCCGGCGTGCGGAACAGTTCCGTATTTCCTCAGGTCCAGATACCAGCGAAAGGCCTCTTCGGGCAAACCATGCGAT
>METF01000088.1:3246-7379 GCA_001771235.1 Candidatus Zhuqueibacterota bacterium RBG_16_48_16 | reverse complement strand
TTTCACCGTAACCTTCCGGAGCCAGGACATCAACGCAAAGTGCACGGCCGGGTTGTTGTGCATCCTCTTTCATGTAAAAAGCTTTTACCTCTTTGGGATAGTGAGTGACCATCACCGGCTTGTTGAAATGCTCAGAGATGATCGTTTCGTCGCCGCCGCCGAGATCGCTTCCGAATTGAAAATCGACGCCTGCTTTATGCAGAATCTCAACCGCTTCGTCATATTTGATTCGCGGAAACGGTTTTGTTACCTCCTTTAATGGACTAATATCACGCTCGATGATCTCAAGCTCTGCGAGCCTGTTTTCCAAAACCGATTGAACGATAAATTCAAGCATGGATTCGGCATAATCCATATCCTCTTCCAGGTCGCAGTATGCCATTTCAGGCTCGATCATCCAGAATTCCGTCAGGTGCCGCCGGGTCTTTGATTTTTCCGCGCGGAAGGTCGGGCCAAAACAATACACTTTGCCGAAAGCCATGGCACCGGCCTCCATATATAATTGTCCGCTTTGGGTCAGGTAAGCTTTGGAATCGAAATAATTCGTCTCAAACAGCGTCGTCGTTCCCTCACAGGCAGCGGGGGTAAAAATGGGTGCATCGAGAAGGGTAAAACCGTGCGTGTCAAAAAAATTCCGGCACGCTTTGATCACTTCGTGGCGTATTTTGAGGATGGCATTCTGGAGCTTGGATCGCAGCCATAAATGCCTGTGATCCATCAAAAAGTCAATCCCATGCTCTTTGGGTGTTATTGGAAATTCGCCGGCCTCCTGAATGATCCGAACATGGCTTGCCTGAATTTCGAATCCGCCTTTGGCTCTTTTGTCCTCAACAGCTTTGCCTTCAACAATTATCGAGCTTTCCTGGGGTACATGGACGATTCTCTCAAACATCTCCTCGCCAACATCATTCTTAAACACGACGGCCTGGATAAACCCGGAACCGTCTCGAACCATGAGAAATAACAGTTTGCCTTTTTGAGTTTTGTTATATAACCATCCTGAAATAAGCACTTGTTCATTCGCGAAACGTGAGATTTCTGCAATGGTGCATTTCTGAGCCATATCGTCCTCTTTTCTGATTCAGCAATCGATTCACCTTCATCAATGCGACAACAGTACCGCCTGGTTGGATAATCTCAGTATGTGTTCTGTCGTGCTGCCAAGTATCGCTTCTCGAATCCTCGAATGTCCAAATGCGCCAATGGCGATCAGATCATATTTATTTTCGGTGGCATAGCTAACAATATCTTTATCAGGATCGCCACTTTGAACCAGTGAATTAACGGAGGCATTATAACTTTTCAGGTATTTTTCCGCTTCAGCACAATAATGCGCACCAAGCTCTTTATCATCGGTAATGCACAGCACGGTTATTTTTGAGGCGGTCGCCTCAGCCAGATGCCCTGCGTACTGTAACGCCTGGTTGGCATGCTCGCTGCCGTCATAGCCAATGAGAATTTTGGTTATGGGCATTATTTCCTTTTTTACGACCAGCAGCGGTTTTCGGGCAGTGCGGGCAACCGATTCTATCGTTGCACCCAGCGCTTTTGATTCCAGGCGCGAAAATTCTCCTCTTTTGCCCAAAATGAGCAAATCAGCCAGTTGCGAGCGCTCCGTAATGACGTCCGCCGGAGCGCCGGCAGCCTTTTCGACTTCGTGATCCAGTTTCTCTTTGCTCAATAAATCGGCGCACTTTTGCAGAACCTTGTCGCATTTCTCTTCCAGCAATTTTCTCGATTCATCCTGGTACACGCCGGATGGGGCTATGGGCACAAATCCATCCGCGCCGATGGTCGCAGCCCATTCGAATACCCGAACATCCGCTACCGTCAAAACTTGTAAGCTACTATCAAATGCTTTTGCCAGGGCAACGCCATACCCCAGGACCGAATCCGTGTAATCCGATCCGTCAACGGCTAGAAGTATTTTCTTGAACATTTCTTACTTTCCTCAATTTGAACAAAGGCTATAGGAGAATTATGAAATCAAAAACATTCGGATATGAGAATTCTTCCTAAAAAATGCCGTTCCGGCGGGTACGATTACACTATTACAAAGATTGTCAAGAGAATGACAGTCGTGCTGAATTTGGGACACGGTAGATGGTATTCAGTCTACCACAACGGCGTATCTGACGCACCACAAGTCATTCCTTAAAGAATAGACATGAAAAGTAACGTTAAAGTTTTAACATCAATACCAAATCTCGGATTTGACTTTCCGCGTCATTAAATCCTGCATGGCCTGTTTTGGATCTTTGCCGTTAAATAATACTTTGTACACTTGATGGCATATAGGCATCTCGACCAGTAATTTTCCGGCTAATCTTTTGGCCGCTTTACACGTTTTTACGCCCTCGGCAACCATAGTCATTCCTGCAAGGACATCTGCCAGCGTCCTGCCCTTTCCTATCTGTTCGCCAACGTACCGGTTGCGGCTATGTCTGCTCATGCACGTGGCAACCAAATCGCCCATTCCGGACAATCCGGAAAAAGTCAACGGATCCGCCCCGGCTTTCCTGCCGAGTCGAACGATTTCGGCCAATCCCCGCGGCAACAGGGCAGCCTTGGTATTGTCACCAAATCCTGCGCCATCACAAATACCGGCGGCAATGGCGATGATGTTCTTGAGCGCTCCCCCGATTTCGACACCAATGACATCGCGGCTGGTGTACAATCGAAATACGGGGGTGTTGAGCGATTTTTGCACGGCTTTCGCTTTTTTAGGGTCATTCGAAGCGACAACCACCGCCGTTGGAATACTCTTGCTCACCTCTTCCGCGTGACTCGGGCCGGAAAGAACGACATAGTTATCAAAATCAAAACGCACCAATTCTTCGCGTACAAGCTCGGAAATTCTCTTATGCGTTTCAATTTCGAGGCCTTTGGTGCAATTGACCAAAATGGCCTCTCCGGCCATCGTAACTTTGTTGAGGCTCCTTAATACCGGCCTCACAACATGAGAAGGAACAACCAGAAAAATGAATCGAGATGCCTTTACCGCTTCACCCAGCTCATGGGTGATAGCAACCTCGCGATGGACTTTAACGCCGGGAAGCACCTCGTCGCGCACCCTGGTTCGTCTCAATTTGTCCGCAGCATCGGGATCGAATTCCCAGAGCACAACGCTCAAATCGACGGAATGACAAAGATTGGCAAGCGTGATGCCCCAACCGCCGGCGCCAAGAATGGTTGCTTTAACATGCGTCATAAGGCTTCAACATCTTGTCCGACATTGCCAATAATTATAGGTTTCTCACTCGCCGATTCGAGTAGATGAATGATTTCGCTCAAATACGCTTCATCAACGACAAAAATCAAGCCAATTCCCAAATTAAAAGTCTTGCGCATTTCCTCATCGGTTATATCGCCGTACTCCTGAATGAGCATGAATTCTTCCGGCACTGTCCAGGCACCCCAGTTAATATGCAGCCTTTGCCCGGCTTGCAGCAGCCTGCTGGTGTTGCCTACGATGCCTCCGCCGGTGATATGGCTGATTCCCGAAACTCCGGGATGTTTTTTCACCACGTTGATTGGATGGAGATAACTCCTGTGAATCTTTAAGAGAACGTCTCCCCAGCTATCTCCCAACCTCTCTTCGAATGCTGTCAGCTCGATCTTTTTGTCTTCGAGTATGACTTTTCGTGCCAATGAATATCCGTTGGTATGCAAGCCATTGGATGGCAGTCCGACGAGGACATTGCCGGGTTTGATTCCGGAGCCGTCGATGATGTTTTCCTTATCGACGATGCCAACAATCGTTCCGACCAGATCGTATTCACCGGGCAGATAAAAACCGGGCATCTCGGCTGTTTCTCCACCGATGAGAGCACATCCGTTCTCTTTACAGGCTTTGGCCATACCGGCGACGATCTCCTCGCTGATGCGGGGATCAAGACTCCTCGTTCCGATATAATCCAGGAAAAAAAGCGGATCGGCGCCCGATGTCATAATATCGTTGACACAGTGATTCACCAAATCCTGGCCGACTGTATTGTGAATGTTTAGCAGAAAAGCGATTTTCAGTTTCGTGCCCACCCCATCGATGCTCGACACGATCACCGGCTGCTTGTATGCTGTTTTGTCTATCCGGTAAAATGCCGAAAAAAGTCCGATGTCCTTCAGCACGCCCT
>METF01000088.1:163-3203 GCA_001771235.1 Candidatus Zhuqueibacterota bacterium RBG_16_48_16 | reverse complement strand
TTCTTCCGCTGCATTTAAATCGACTCCGGCATCTTGATAGGTTACGGACAACGGTGGTGCTCCTTGTAGAGATATTCCTGACGAATCAAAGTAAAAAAATCTACAGCGAACGGTTCTTTATAATCAGGATAAGTCCAGGGATTGAATTGGAATTTTCCATGGCGCCAGTAGAGTTGCACATCGCCATAGATGCCTTTACCCAGGTAAATTCGATGGCTGAAATTTTTTGTCGTCGCTAATACAAGCTTTGCTGCTTCCAAATAGCCCGGATCAAGATTTACATGGCGTTTATTATGTGAAGAAAAGCGTTGTTCAATCGCATTGGTTTTTAGCTTGATCTCAACGATGTCCGCCGGATCGATGGGACTTGAAAACGTACAAAAAAATTTGGACAAAGGCTGACCCATTTCATCGAGATAGTATTCTGTGTGATCGAAGCGGAAAATGTCCGTTTTCTTGTCAATTGGGCCAAATTCTCCTTGCAACAATTCAGCTATTTTTTCCAGGCTGATTTGGCGGTTGAAGCAACAGGCACATAAGAGCACGACTTTTGGAGGTGTTTTTGCAAGACCCATTTTGTCCGAGTGCGTAAATTCTCGCTGACAATATGTTAATAATGTACACGAAAATCAAGAGAAATTACTTCGAATAAGAACACCTCTTTTACGGAGACAGGCTGTCTTTGCTGATCTGTATCTTCTTCAGCTTTCCTCCGCATATCGGACAATATTGCCAGTTGAGATTTGGATAAAGATGGGTGTGATCGTTTGGGCATTGCATGACAAAATTTGGCTTGAACACCGCAACGACCGTTTTGTTGTTTTCCTGGTCGAGCTGCAGCTTGAAATCTCCCCTGTTCGTCTGTCCGATGAGAAATACGTCCGCCACGTCCGGCCTTTTTATCCTTGAGGTGATCACTTTATCGTTCCAATCCGTAACAGTCACTTCGACTTCGATATCGCTCCAATGATAGTAGCCGTCGCCGTCCATGTTTTCGTATTTTCTCCGTTGATCCGGCTCGATGTACTTTTTCCAGCTTACTCTTTTGCCTGCCAGCGTTAATCTCTTGACGTTTTCAAATTTGACATTTTCCCCGACTTCCAATGGAATTTGGGTCAGGGTCGGATACTCCGAGGGGATGTAAACACCATACCCGGCGAAAACAAAATCCAGTTTTAAATGGTTGACTTCAATTCCTTCGCCACTCTTGTCGGGATAAACAGTAGCGGTAAATGATGGCGAATCCTCGCTCTGGCCGGAAGCTAACCCCGTCAGGCAGGCGATGAAAATCCCCGCACAGATAATAGTAAACAGTCTCATGTGTTGTTCTCCTTATGGTTTAATGACATTTTATGCAATCATTAACCCACTGTTGTCTCTTTCATCAGGCGTCGCAAAACAGGAGAATGAATTTATGTTTAGATGATGTGTCCTGGCGTTGGAGCCAGGTTTCCGAAAAAGCAATGAATTCGAGTAAAATGGTTTTTTTCCTGGATGTTACAGTCTGTAAAGCATGGCATAGACTATAACACCACTCAGCGAGACAAAAATCCATATTGGCCACGCCCACTTGACGATCCGTTTATGGCGGGCATATTTTTTTCGCAGCGCAAAGTATACGGCAGCCAGGATAAGCGGAACCATGAGGACTGCCAGAAAAACATGGGGAATCAATATGGAAAAATAGAGAATGCGCGTCCAGTCGTGGTGCGGATAAGGTACCGAGCCGACCTGGGCATGGTAGATGGAATAGGAGGTCAAAAAGAGTGTCGATGCGAACAAGGCCGAAAGCATGGACGCTTTGTGGCGATTGATCCGCTTGCCTCTTTTGATAAAAAAGTAGCCCAGACATAGCAGGATAAAACTTGTCGTATTTAACAAGGCATTCAGTGTTGGCAGCTTTTCAACGCTCATGATTTTGTTTTCGCCATCGTTTTGATATGAGTAACCAGAACGTTTATGCTTGCATCCTTCAGCCCGTCATAAAAACCCCTGATCTGCCCGCCCCGATCGACCAGAACGAATTTTGTCGAATGGCCCATGGGCAAATTTTCCGCTGCCAGCATAAAGCTGTTTTCAGAAAGGGCAACGACATCATTTATTTCCCCTCTCAAAAATTTCCAGCGGCCGTCGGTCACGCCGTGATCCTTGGCATATTGCTGCAAAACTTCCATCGTATCCCTGGCCGGATCGACCGAGACGGAGACAAACTGTATTTTATCGGAATCTTTGAACAAGTGGTACAGTCTTTCCATCTTGGCGCTCATGATCGGGCAGGCCGTTTGACAACTGGTAAAAATGAAATCTACAATGCTGATCTTGCCAATCAAATTGCTCCGGCTGAATTCGTCGCCGTTGCTGTCAACCAGGCGAAAATCGCTTATCTGGCCATAGACCGGCAGCTCGTGAGTCGACTTTTTTGCCTGTTTCAAAATGACGGTTGCGGCAGCGAACAGCAATGCCGCGGCCAGGAGGCCGATGAATATCCCCCTGGCGATGGTCGGTTTAGTCGGCATGTTGCACCACCTCCTCCCTTTTGAGCGAAGTGAAAATCATTAACAACGATCCGGCATAGAGGCTGGCGATCCACAAATGGAAAAGTTGAGAAATTTCCTTCAGGCCGAAACGGATCAAAATAATCCCAAAGATAATCTGCAGGGCAACAAGAATCGTAGCCCATAAAGTCGATTGATACAGCAGGGTGTTTTTGCCGGGAAGGGCTTTCATCAAGCCGAAACTCGAAAGCCATGTCCCAATAAAAAGCAACAGGCCAAGCGTTTTGTGCAGCTCATCCACCGGCCCGATTCTGCCGAACAGCTCGATATAATCCAGCAGGGGGAAATTTTTCTCCAACACCTCCAAATGGGAGCGCAGTTGCGTCCCCAACACGATTTGCACGATCACGGCAATCCAAAGTACTATTACCATTCGGCCATAAAAAGGAGTGATTTTAAGCTCGATGCGCTTTTCCGGCGAATCGAGAAATCGGACCTGCTGATCGGCGTACAAAAGCAAGCTGACGATCAAAATCGCGATCCCC
>METF01000088.1:0-113 GCA_001771235.1 Candidatus Zhuqueibacterota bacterium RBG_16_48_16 | reverse complement strand
GCCCAGACAGCCCTGGAAAGCAACCAACAGCGCTGCGCCTGCCGAGGGAAGGACAATCTTTCGATTCGCTCTAAAATGCTTGATGGCGAGAACAGCGGTGATGAGTATCAACA
>METF01000087.1:5252-5394 GCA_001771235.1 Candidatus Zhuqueibacterota bacterium RBG_16_48_16 | reverse complement strand
ATAGATGAGAGAGCGCCTGCCAGGAGAACGGCTGCCAATGCCAACACTATATGGAGAATCCGGTTAACAACTTTCATCAGACTTTCCTTGAAAAAGATGCCTAATAATACTCATAAAGCGACAGCATGCAGATGTGATACCA
>METF01000087.1:0-5134 GCA_001771235.1 Candidatus Zhuqueibacterota bacterium RBG_16_48_16 | reverse complement strand
TTTCGAATATTTCAGCCTCTTATGGGTGGGGCTGCATTGGTAAGCACGGGGTCCATTAATATGTCTCCTGATGCTGTCATTCCTGCGGATGCAGGCTGTTGCAGATTAAAAAAAGGGCCAAAGAAACCAGTTCCCTCTCCCTCGAGGGAGAGGGGACTCGTGAGTCAGCATTAACTGTTCTTTTACGAATCTGCAACAGCCTGATTCGCAAGGGTGACTCTTATTTAGGCACCCTGTGATCGGTTACGTTGAATTGCCTGAAAGCTAATAATATTCTGTTTCATATCAAAAAATATTTTACATGAAATTGAAAAAGAGGAGAAAAATTCGTAAATTCCGCGTGATGGTTTGATCCGTGTGAATCTTGTAACGGGTTTGTCGGTTTGCCCGTCCTGAAGCGGTGCGGGCCGTGATGGAAAAGTATCGCTGGATCGTTGAGGCGTTTATTTTTATAAATATTGTAATAGCTCATCCGTATCGGATGTCCAACATTGTTAATATTGGCATATATGCTTGAACCTTTTTTTTGTCTTTTTAACCTTAGTAGAAAAATGGCCGCCACCACATTTTAACCTTATCACCTGTTATTCTCAGCAAATAAGGTATCAAGGTGGGGTTTTACTAGATGTTGGTTTCTACTAAGGTTCTTAAAGCAAAAATAAGGTAGTTAATATGAGAATATTTAGATCACTGATGCCTGCTTATGGATACAGTGAACTGTTACGTAGAATGAATGCGACTACTCAAAACAACAGTGGTGCTGCAATCGATGATCGATGAAAATCATGTTACTGCGGGCGACTTTAATGCGACCGAATCTCCGCCAGGCGAGGAGCCGCAGCAAAAAGCAGAGATTCCACTCAAAAAATCATCCTTACTTCTGATCGTACTTGGCAGTTTTGTGCTTGGGGCTGTCGGCTACTCGATACTTTTTGTGCTCTGGCTGCGCTGGCTGCCGCCGCCGACAAGTGCGTTTATGATTGCAGAACGTTGGGAGCGATCCGACCGCACGGAAAAAGCTCCCCCGGTCCGCTACCGCTGGATCGATTGGAAATCCATTTCCCCGCAGGTGCCTCTGGCAGTGGTTGCCGCCGAAGACCAGTTCTTTCGCGAGCATCACGGCTTTGATTTTCAGGCCATCTCTGAAGCGGCTGAGAGGAACAGGAAGAGTCGCCGGTTGCGGGGAGCAAGCACGATCACCCAACAGGTGGCCAAGAATCTGTTTTTGTGGTCGGGCAAGAGCTGGTTGCGTAAAGGGCTGGAAGCCTATTTTACTGTCCTGCTGGAATTACTCTGGCCCAAAAAACGGATTCTGGAGGTTTACGTGAATATTGCCGAATTCGGCGATGGTGTTTACGGGGTTGATGCTGCGGCCAAGACCTTTTGGGGAAAGCGGCCCTCGCAATTGACCTGCGAAGAAGCAGCCCTGTTGGCGGCGGTGCTGCCTAATCCGAAACGATTCAAGGTGAATCGTCCATCCCCTTATGTGCTACAAAGACAGCAGTGGATCGTAGAGCAGATGGGACAGTTGGGAGGGGTAGCTTATTTGAGGGATTTTTAGGACGGAACGTGACAATTTATGACTACTATAATTCCGGCAACTTATTTATTTTGGCGAAAAATATCAAATCACTATGCTCAACCTGGACAGGCCAGAGCAAGATGGAACACGGATTTAACGGATTTACCCTGTTGAATAAAATGTCGGTGATAATCTTGAGCCTTATCTGTCATACTGCAGGTCTAATGATAGAGATGCTTGAAGTCTTATTCCACAGGGTGAACGGATGGGACGGATTTCTTTTGGGAGGGATTAACGTAACCGATCACAGGGCAAAGCGAAAGTCAAAATAATTGTAGTCAAAATAATTAAGGGCAAAATCTGGCTTCTAAAAATGGTGAAAGATGAAAAACGCTTTAATCGATCTCTTGTCCTTTCTTGTTGTGCTTCTTCTGTTATGGTTTTCAGCAATTCATGCCTCCAGTCCGGAAATTGATACGACGATTTATCGAAACGAGCAAGGTAAACGCATTCTTGTCACGCATCGCCTGAAAAGTGCGCCGCCCAAAATTGACGGCCGGTTGAACGATCCCTGTTGGCAGGAGGGAGCCTGGTCCGGCAGCTACAGGCAGCAAATGCCCGTGGAAGGCGCAAAGCCGTCGGCGGAAACGGCGTTGAAGATATTATACGATGACGCCAATATCTATTTTGCTATTTATGCCTTCGACGATCCGACCAAGATTGATCACACCGCCGGCAGGAGGGATGAATTCGAGGGGGACATTGTCGGTGTCTGTTTCGACAGCTATTTCGATCATCGAACGGGCTTCGAATTCGACCTGACCGCTGCGGGCAGTAAAATCGATCTGGTTCTGATGAACGACGGCTGGGATACCAATTGGGATGCTGTTTGGGAGGGAAAGACGGCGGCTGCTGATTCCGGCTGGATCGCCGAATTTCGGGTTCCTCTCAGTCAGCTGCGTTATGCCAACAAAGAGACACAAATCTGGGGATTACATGCCTGGCGCTGGATCAATCGCAACCAGGAGGAAGACCAGTGGGCGCTGATTCCGCGCAACACCCCGGCGCGGATGGCCGACATCGGAGAGCTGCACGGCCTATCGGGATTGCCCGGCAGCAGGCGCATTGAATTGCTGCCCTATGTGCGCGGGCAGATTCACACCATGCCCAAAGAAAAAGGCAATCCTTTTCAGGACGGCTCCGAAACCAGCGCCGCTTTTGGCCTGGATGGGAAGCTCGGTCTCTCCAGCAATTTCACCGTGGATTTTACCATTAATCCCGATTTTGGCCAGGTGGAAGCCGATCCGTCCGTTCTCAATCTCACCGTTTTTGAAACCTTTTACGAAGAGAAACGGCCTTTTTTTGTCGAAGGCAAAAATATCTTTGATTTTGAATTTGATCACGAGCTGGTCTTTTACTCCCGGCGCATCGGCCATCGCCCCTCTTATGATGCGGATTTGAATGATAATGAGTACGCTGATATTCCGGACAACACCTCCATTCTCGGCGCAACTAAAATATCCGGCAAGTCAAATAAGGGACTCTCCGTCGGTATCCTGGAAAGCGTCACTGCACAGGAGAATAGCGAAATTCAAACTGACAGGGGGCGAGTCGACCGTATTGCCGAGCCGCTGTCGAGTTATTTTGTCGGCCGCCTGCAACAGGACATCAATTCCAGCAACACGATCATCGGCGGTATTTTTACCGCGATCAACCGGCGTATTGACAAAGAGCACCTCCATTTTCTCAACCGCTCGGCATACACCTGTGGCTTCGATCTCCGCCATTATTGGCATGACAAGACCTATTACCTGGATGCCAAGACGCTGTTCAGCGCACTAAGCGGCGAGGCCGAGGCGATTCTGGATGCGCAATTATCCTCGGTCCGCTATTACCAGAGAACGGATGCCGATTACGTCGAGGTGGATTCCTCGCGGACGCATTTAACAGGTCATGGCGGCTACTTTGAATTCGGTCGCGGCGGCAACGGCAATCTGCGTTTCGAGACTGTTCTCAATTGGCGCTCGCCGGGCCTGGAAATCAATGACCTCGGCTATCAGCAACGAGCCGACGAGATCGAGCTGGGCGGTGAGATCGGTTATGTTGAAAACAGGCCGAAATGGATCTTTCGCGAATATTCCCTGTTTCTGGGCGCGGAAAGCGACTGGAATTTCGCACACACCTTTATGGGCTCCCGGATGTTTTTTAACTGCCGGACTGCTTTTAATAACCGCTGGCATTTTGATTTACATGTGAACAGGAACAATTCTCATTTGGATATGCGCCATCTGCGCGGCGGGCCACTCGTTCGATTGCCCGGCAACTGGGACGCAGAGCTGCGCATGTCGTCCGATTTTGCCAGAAAGCTTGGTCTGGGATTTGGCACAAATATGTCATTCTCTGACGATGGCCTGGGTAAGGCAAAGACGCTTTCTTTTTGGAGTAATTATAAAATCAGCAGCAAGTTTCAACTGTCCTCGGATGCCGATTTCAGCCAAAGCGTCGAGTCGCTCGAATACATGACAACTATCAATGCCTTGCAAGGAAACCGATATATCTTGGGCCAGCTCAACCGGAAAACCCTCAGTATGACCCTGAGGCTCAAATATGCGATTACACCCGAGCTGACGCTGCAGTATTACGGAAATCCTTATGTCTCTATCGGAGACTATTCGCACGCCAAAAAGGTGGTCGATCCGCGTGCAAAACATTCAGAGCAATTATATCACACTTTTACTGGGGATGAGCTATGCTATCAAGAAGCAACAAATGAATACGGCGTCGATGAAAACCGTGATGGCGTCTGTGATTATGCCTTTTCAAACAATGACTTTACCTTCCGGGAGTTTCGCTCCAATTTTGTGCTGCGCTGGGAATTTTCCCCCGGCTCGACCTTCTATTTGGTGTGGACGCACGGCCGCTCCATTTACTCCTCACCAGGAGACCTTGCCATCGGACGTGGCTTGAACACGCTTTTTGGCAGCCAGCCGGAGAATGTCTATCTTTTTAAGCTCAATTACTGGTTTTCGATTTGAGAATTTGTTGCCATGAAGAATATTCTACAGTCACTGTAGAATATTCTCCTATTCCTTTATCTCGCCCCGTTATTTTCATCCCTACGACATCAGCTTAACTTGTTGGTATTTTGCCGTTTGGCTTTTCGATAAAATGGCTGGCACAGCGATTGCCATCAGCAGGAGAAAATGAAACGAAGAACCAGGAAGATGATTGTTGTGACGAAATTAAAACTCTATATCGTGTTGGGTGTCAGCATTATCGGCTTTGTCGTTTTTTTTCCGTTTAAAGTCGATGACGATAATTGCTGCCTTGGCGAGGCGATGTCGGCGGCTCACCCGGCACATCAACAAAACCACGCCCATGAGAACATGGAGCAACACAAGAGAGATTATCATCATTTGGCTCGACAATATGTCTTCCCTTATGGTTTATTGTGGTGGGCCAGCATTTTGCTGGGCTATTGGAGTGTCTCACGGCTTTATAAAGAAAGGAAAGCAGATAAACATGACCTTGAAGCCACTACACACATTCATGTCTAAAATGCTGACCATGCTTTTATTCATCCTAGTGGGATTTCGTTATGCTGAAACATCT
>METF01000086.1:8848-9304 GCA_001771235.1 Candidatus Zhuqueibacterota bacterium RBG_16_48_16 | reverse complement strand
ACGGTGCCGATATGCTGGGTGTCGTCATGCTGGAGGAGGCTATCGAGCTTCGCAAGGCCGGGATAAAGACGCCCATACTCAATATGGGGCCCATCTCGCCGTCACAGGCAGAATACGTCCTTGAATATGATCTGGAGCAAATCGTATTTACCGGGGATGTGGCTGTGGCACTCTCCAATGTCGCCATGAAAAAAGACAAACCGGCTCAGGTGCACCTGAAAGTCGATACGGGAATGAGCCGCTACGGCGTTCACTGGGAAAATGCCCTGGGTGAATTCCGCCGGCTGCAATTGCCGGGCTTGCGCTTTGTCGGCGCCATGAGCCATTTCCCCATGTCCGATGCCGTCGATAAGAGCTTTGCCCTGCTGCAGATTCACCGCATGAAAGAGCTGCGCAAGAGTTTTGCAGAGCAAGGCATCGAAATCCCGGTTTGGCATATCTGCAACAGCGGCGGCG
>METF01000086.1:8654-8734 GCA_001771235.1 Candidatus Zhuqueibacterota bacterium RBG_16_48_16 | reverse complement strand
CCATGCAGGTCAAGACGAAAATTGTCTCGCTGCGGACGATCCGGCGTGGCGATACGGTCGGCTATGGACGCCGGTTTATG
>METF01000086.1:8148-8600 GCA_001771235.1 Candidatus Zhuqueibacterota bacterium RBG_16_48_16 | reverse complement strand
GAAAGGCGTCTGCGCAACGTTGGCCAGGTCATCGTTCGGGGACAAAAAGTGCCCATCGTTGGCGGCTTGTGCATGGACGCCTGTTTCATCAAAGTGACAGATGTGCCTGAGGTACAGATCGGTGACCTTGTCACCCTGATGGGGCGGGATGGTGATGAGGAGATTTCACCCCATGATATCGGCAGTTGGATCCAGTCGGTCTCTTACGATGTGATGTGTAAATTCGGCAAGAGGTTGCCGAGGGTTTATCTTAACAACGGGAAAATTATTGGTATCAGAAATATCCTGCTTAATTCGATGGTATAGGAGATGAAAACGAACAAACCAAAAAGAATCGGCCTGTTGACCGGCGGCGGCGATTGCCCCGGTCTCAACGCCGTCATTCGCGCAGTGACGAAATCCCTGATCCATTGTTGCCACATAAACGTCATCGGCATCGAAGACGGCTTTTT
>METF01000086.1:5715-8101 GCA_001771235.1 Candidatus Zhuqueibacterota bacterium RBG_16_48_16 | reverse complement strand
CGGATATATTGCAGCGCGGCGGGACGATCCTAGGAACGTCCAACACCGCCAATCCGTTTTCTCACCCGGTGACGATGGATGGAAAAATTCAATACGTAGATTATTCCGATCAAACCGTACAAAATGCTGCCGATCTTGATCTCGATGCCATTGTCTGTATCGGCGGCGACGGCACGATGACCATCGCCCAAAAACTGGTTGAAAAAGGGTTAAAGATCATTGGCGTGCCCAAGACCATCGACAACGATCTGGTCGAAACAGATATAACATTCGGTTATGACACGGCCATGGCGGTGGCTGCCGAGGCCATCGACCGGATCCATACGACCGCTTCTTCCCATCATCGCATCATGATCGTCGAGATTATGGGGCGAAATGCCGGCTGGCTGGCGCTGGGGGCGGGCCTGGCCGGCGGCGCGGATATCATTCTGATCCCTGAGATCGATTACGATATGGATGTCATCAGCCGCAAAGTATTTGAAAGAAGCAAAAGAGGAAAGAGGTTCAGCATTGTCGCCGCCGCCGAAGGTGCAAAGCCCGTGGGTGGACAGCTCATTTATCAACCTGCAACTCAATCCGCGACAGCGCAACCGCGGCTTGGCGGCATCGGCATGAAGCTGATGTCCGAAATTGAGGAATGCACGGGACTCGAAGCCAGGGCCACTATATTGGGCCACCTTCAACGGGGCGGCCCGCCCACCGCCTTCGACCGCGTGCTGGCGACGCGCTATGGCGTGGCCGCCGCTTCGCTGGTGGAAAAAGGGGAATTCAATAAAATGGTGGCTTTGCAGGGTAACGAAATTGTTGCCGTGCCAATCGCTAAGGTGGGAGGCAGGATAAAAAGAGTGCCGCTGAATTCATCATGGATAGAAGCGGCGAGGGCAGTTGGCACGAGTTTCGGGGCGGAGGATTTTTGCTAAAGTACCTTCTCTTCTCAAGTGGCCTGTTCTTATGTCTGACAGAAAACCAGCGAAATGAAAGAGACCTGTCATTGCGAGCGGAGGAAATGAGTCATTTCCTGTTCAATTTGCTATGTTGGAGCGAAGCAATCCCCTTACTTTTCAGGAGATTGCTTCGGCAAAACTTGTCCTGAGCTTGTCGAAGGAAACGCCTCGCAATGACATCAAATTTTTAAACAAGTAGTTTTCGTTCGGACATTATGCAGGAATTTCCCTGTTTGAATAACGAATATCGAATGAAAAATATCGAATTTCGAGCTGCATTCATCATTCGTTATTCCTATGCTTTGACTTTCTCCATTTACCTTAACACTTACTACTTTTTATCCCCCCTGATCCTGGCGAGCAGGGTGCTCGTCGACATTCCAGGGACACCGGATAGAAAACGAAATTCCCCGCCGTAGCCTTCAACAGCCCGCCTTTCAGCCTGATCCATTGTTTCCACGCTGTAATCGTCACCTTTTGTGAAAAAATCCGGCTGGAGTCTTTCCAGCAGTTTTACCGGCGAGCCGTCGTCAAAAATCACAATATAGTCCACGCACGCCAATGCGGCCATGACCCTTGCCCGGTAGAGCTGCTTCACCAGGGGCCGGTCCGGACTTTTCCATTTCTTCACAGATGCGTCGCTGTTCAGGCCGACGATGAGCATGTCTCCCAGGGCGCGCGCTTTTTCAAGATAGATGACGTGTCCGGCGTGCAACAGGTCGAAGCAGCCGTTTGTCCAGACAATGCGTTTTCCCTGCGATTTGGCTTTTTTAACGATTTTTTCCAGCTCATCAATATGGACGATTTTTTTTGAATGCATTTCGGATGTCAAGGTATTTTAGCTCCTGTTTAAAAGCAAATGTGCTAAAGTGCATGTGAAACGTCAAACGTGAAAAGTGAAAAAACACTACATCGATGTTCTTTTCATTGAATACGGTTTGATTGAAAAAGCCTGGATACGACACGCTAAAAGTAAAAAGAAACGGCGATTTGTGCAAACGCTTTTGTATCCGATCACGGGATCCATTTTTGCACAAAGAGAAATGGCAGAATGATTCTTCGGCAGAATAATTATCTCCTTTCTTAGTTTCGAAGGAAATGGCACCTCCTCAAAGAATCATTCTGCCGATCAATTATTCTGCCAATTAGAAAAATCAGCTCCGTGATTACTCCGATTGTTCTGTGTCGGGGTATTTTCTCCTCGATTTTACCCTGTGATCAGATACATGCTTTCACAGCGGAAAAACTGGGCCGAATTAGCCGTTGTGAATGCGTGCGGATTTTTTTATATTAAACAAAATAACAGTCGATTTTCCCAACGTATTGGCAAATGTCGCAAAAAAACAGCAATCTTTTAGAGCGCTTCCTGCAATTTAATGCGGAGCACAAGCTCTTTTCCGCAGGACAAAAAATTTGCATCGCTTTGTCCGGCGGGATTGACT
>METF01000086.1:3293-5660 GCA_001771235.1 Candidatus Zhuqueibacterota bacterium RBG_16_48_16 | reverse complement strand
TTGTGCGGCGCACCTGAACCATCAGCTCAGGGGAGAGGAAGCCGATTCGGATCAGGTGTTCGTGGAAAGTTTGTGTTCTTCTCAAAATGTTCCGTGCTTTGTCGATAAAAAAGATGTAAGGACCTACGGTCGTGAGAGAAAAATGAGCACGGAAGAAGCGGCGCGGGAAGTGCGATATGCTTTTCTCAAAGAAACAGCCCGCCGGACGGATTCGCACCTCATCGCCTTGGCCCATAATGCCAATGACCAGGCGGAGACTTTTCTCGACCATTTGACAAGGGGCGCCGGTCTCGCCGGATTGGGCGGCATGGAGCCGGTGAGAGAAGACTTTATCAGGCCCTTGCTTTTCGCCACACGAAAGGATATCGAGCTTTACGCCCGGCAAAACGGCCTTGCCTTCCGCATCGACAGCACCAACACGGACGTTTCTTACAAGCGGAACCGAATCCGCCACGAGCTTTTGCCTTTGCTGGAGAAATACAATCCCCGCATCATCTCGTCGTTGAACAAGACCGCGGCCATTTTGGGAAACGCAGACGTGTTTATGCAAAATCAGGCCAAAGAAGCCTATAACTCCTGTCTGATCGCAAAAGATGCGGAGAAAATAATTCTTGATATTGAAAGCTATTTGCTGTATTTTCCTGCTCTTCAACGGTATATACTGGCACATTCGCTTAAAGAATTGAGCCAGGACGAACGCCTGATTGATTTCGATCTCGTTGAACGCATCAACACTCTCATTAAAAAGCGCGCAGCGGGGAAAAAGGTGCCATTGACCGAGCAGGTGGCGGTCACTGTTGCGGCCAGCGAATTGGTAGTTGGCTGCTTTCGCCAGGGCAGCGAGGAGATCATCCTCGATCCGGTTGCGGGCCTTCATGAGCTGTGGGATGGCTGGATTCTTGAAATAAATAGTGAGAGCAAACCGTTAGAGCAGATGCTTCTCAACGGCTCAGAGTCCGATGCCTCTGTCGATGCGGATCTAATCCATCAACCTGTGAAAGTAAGAACCTGGCGGCGAGGCGACCGTTTTCAGCCGATCAATTTTGCCGGCAGTAAGAAATTATCCGATTTTTTTATCGATTTAAAAGTGCCGTTTTACCTGAAAAAGCGCATACCGATTTTAGAGTGCCCGTCAGGCATTGTGTGGGTCGCAGGTTACAGGCTGGATAATCGATTCAAAGTCACAGCCAAAACCAAGAACATCCTGAGATGTGAACTGCGAAAAAATGCTGGATAATCGTTCCGAGTTTGAAAGAGTCCTATACGATGGAAAATTCCGTATTCTTTTGTCGGAAGAGCAGATCGACGCGCGCATCAGAGAACTCGGAAAGGAAATATCGCGGGACTATCGGACCAAGAATCCGATCATGATCGGTGTTTTGAACGGCGGCTTTATCTTTATGGCCGATCTCGTTCGTTATATTGAAATCGATCTGGAAGTCGATTTTATCAAGATTTCCAGCTACGGCGATGCGACCACTACCTCCGGCAGCGTAAAAATGTTAAAAGATATCAACGCTGAAATCCGCAACAGGCATATTCTGGTGGTTGAAGATATCGTCGACACCGGCCTGTCTTTTCAGTTTTTAACAAAAAAGTTTGGCAAGTTCGAGCCCGCTTCTTTGGAGTTTGTTTCATTGCTGCAAAAAAAGGATAACGCCAGGGTAGACTATCACATAAAATACCTCGGATTTGACATCCCTAATGAGTATGTTGTAGGGTATGGATTGGATCACAAACAAATTTTACGAAACTTGCCATCGATTTATGTAATGGATTGAAATGCGTGGCTTCATCGCAACCTGCAAGGCTTAAACCTGGCTCGAAAAAAATATGTTTGAAAATAATCATAGAAAAAACATGAACAGCAACAAACCGTTCAAAGCGCCCAAGTTCAGGCGTGGCGGCCCGGGAGATAACAAACGGGATTCGGGCCAGAAGAAGGAAGGTCCGCAATGGCGCAAGGCCTCGCGCCCGCTGCTGTTCTGGATCGCCATGATCGTGATTGCTCTTTTGGTTTCTCAACAGTTGACAAATCACCGCCAGCGTGAGGAGCTGATTAAATATGATGATTTTGTCAGGCTGCTTGAAGAAGGAAAAGTCAAATCCGCGCTGGTGCAAAATTCGTTGCTTAAGGGCAAATTTCGCCCGGTCTCGAACGAGCAAGATAAGGCCGTGACGACCACCAAAGAATTCCGGGTGTTTTTGCCGTCTGCGCCTGATTTTGCGACTATTGATAAATGGCGTTCGCAATATGGGGTAGAATTGGAATTCAGGCAAAATACCCCCAGCTTATGGGGCTATTTTATGACGGCCCTGCCGTGGCTGTTGCTCATCGGCTTTTGGGTCTACCTTATTCGCCGGATG
>METF01000086.1:0-3207 GCA_001771235.1 Candidatus Zhuqueibacterota bacterium RBG_16_48_16 | reverse complement strand
TGATGTGGCCGGGGCCGATGAGGCAAAAACCGAGCTTCTGGAAATCATTGAATTTCTGAAAGAACCGGAGAAATTTCAGCGTTTGGGCGGCAAGATCCCCAAGGGTGCGCTTTTACTGGGACCGCCGGGGACCGGTAAGACTCTGCTTGCCAAGGCGGTGGCCGGTGAAGCGGGCGTGCCGTTTTTCAGCATGTCCGGCGCTGATTTTGTGGAAATGTTTGTCGGCGTCGGTGCTTCGCGGGTGAGGGATCTTTTTGAACAGGGGAAAAAGAACGCCCCCTGCATAATTTTTATAGACGAGCTGGATGCCGTTGGCAGGCACCGGGGCGCCGGTTTGGGCGGAGGCCACGACGAGCGCGAGCAAACCCTGAACCAACTGCTGGTGGAAATGGATGGTTTTGAGTTCAATGAAGGCGTTATTTTGCTGGCCGCCACCAACAGGCCTGACGTTCTGGATTCCGCATTGCTGAGGCCGGGGCGGTTTGATCGGCAGATTGTCGTTGACCGGCCCGATGTGCGTGGCCGTGAAGGTATTTTGCGGGTGCATACCCGTAAAATTTCGCTGAATAAAAGCGTGGACCTTTCCATTCTGGCAAAAGGCACGCCCGGTTTTTCCGGAGCCGATCTGGCCAATATGGTCAACGAGGCGGCGCTGTTGGCCGCCCGCAAGAATAAAAAAGTCGTCGAGATGGTCGACCTGGAAGAAGCCAAAGACAAAGTGCTCATGGGCACCGAGCGAAAGAGCCTTCTGATCAGCGAAGAGGAAAAAAAGACGACCGCCTATCACGAGGCGGGCCACGTCATCGTTGCCAAGCTGACGCCTTATGCGGATCCGGTTCACAAGGTGACCATCATCCCTCGTGGCCGGGCGCTCGGCGCGACAACGACATTGCCGATAGACGAAAAGCATAATTATAGCAGATCTTACTGCCTTGCCGTGATGAGGCAGCTATTGGGCGGCCGTTCTGCTGAAAAGATCGTTTTCAATCAATTGACGACAGGTGCGGGCGACGACATCAAGAAGATCACTGAGCTGGCGCGCAAAATGGTGTGCGAATGGGGCATGAGCGACACTTTCGGGCCGATAACGTTTGGCGAAAAGCAGGAGGAGATTTTCCTCGGTCGCGAGATCGCCCAGCACCGTGACTTTAGCGAAGAAACAGCCCGATTGATCGATAAAGAAGTGAAAAATCTCATTAACGATGCGGTCGTTGAAACGGAAGATCTGATCCAAAAAAATATCGAAAAATTACACAAGCTCGCGGATGCTTTGCTGGAACGTGAAAGCCTGGATGGCGAAGAAATTGATAAATTGATGAATGGTGAAAATTTGCCTCCGGTGAAAAAAGGCCAGGGGGGCAACCATAAACGGTCGTCGAAAAAAGCGCAGGAGAATGCTGTCGAGCAGGAAGGATAACTAGCCAAAGCCTGGTTAAATGGAGTTTAATAAATGTGTCCACCAACTATGTCCCAATCAGCTTTACTTATAGCACGATAGTATTTTTATTCATTCTTTTTCTTCTCATCTATCTCAGATTCACTTCTGTTTACCTTCATAAAAAAGTTTTTAAAACCGCACTGTTTGTTATTCTGTCCGCCTATTTTTGTGTTTCCATCTTGTCATTTCTGCTCGAGCGCCCCGAGGCTAAAAAGTGCCGAATCGCCGTAATTCCGCTTTATACATTCGATATTGATGAAAATAACCAGTGGCAGTTGTGGGCTTTGTCCGAGCAGGCTAACCGCTGCCTGATCGAACGTTTCTCCGCCGATACGCTCGTCTATCCTTTGTCGTGGACATGGCAGACGAGTGATCGCGACTCCGTTTACGATGTCGAGTATCTTTTAAAATACTCTCGCCGAATCGCTCTCGATTATGTGGCATTTTCTTCACTAAAATTGACCGCCTCTGACGATTCATGCCAGGTTCATCTGATCGATCTCAAAAACAGCATAAAAATCTCATCTTTTAGCTTGCCTTTTTCACAGGGCGATATTTCAGCAGGCAGCCATTTAATTGCCGGCAACATACTCCGGTTTTTCAATCGACAGGTTGCCGCGTCGCATACTTCACCATCCTCATCGCCCCGGCTTGACCGGGCCATCGCCGAAACGGAACAGTTGCTGGCGGAGAGGCGCTTTGCGGATGCCATCAAGAGCGCCGAGGCGGGCTTTGCTCTTGACTCTGCGAATGTTCACATCAGAAATTTGCTCGCCAGGGCCAATCTGGACTATAGCGTCGAGCTGGAGCACAAGGGTAAGCCGGGTTCCCTTCACCGGCTATTGGCTGTAAAAATATGCGAAAGAACGATCCGCGTTCCCGGCATGGCGAATTCCGCCACCTTTGAAATCGTCGGCAAGTACTTTCTGCTAAAAAAGATGTGGGGCAAAGCGGAAAGCTATTTGAAAAAGGCGATTGATGCGGATGCCAACAACGTCGAGGCGTACCTGACCTATGCCAACCTGCACCGTTCCCGAATGAAAAATATCGGATTCAAAACAGAGGAACAGGTTATGCGCCATGCGCTTTTTTTGAATCCTTGTTATGTCGAAGCTTACCTGCGACTGGCCGATTTACTTTATTTTAGCAAGCTGCCGGAAAGAGCCGAAAAGGTGTTGGATGAATTGTTGAGCATTAATCCGTCTCTTGTCGATGCCCTGCTTTTTCTCGGCAAGATGGCCGTCGCTGAAAACGATATTCATAATGTCATACGAATCTATAACCGGATTCTCGAGATCGATCCGGCCAATGAAATCGCTCATTACAACCTGGGCGTTTATTATTTCAATTTGGGACAGATCGACACAGCCGAAAGGTTTTTCAACAGAGCCGTTCAGCTCGGCAACCACGTCGATTCCCATTTGTACCTGGGCCATATTTATTTAAGCCAGGGCAAAAAGGACCTGGCCATCGAGGAATACAGAATTCGTATTCGTCTCAAAAAAGGGCCGGATGACCCTTATGCCGACGAGGCGCGCAAACACCTCTATGCCCTGACCAGGCCGGATTCTTCGGAAATAAATTTTTTATCAAACAAAAAACTAAAATTTTGAGTTACAGTTTTTCAAACCATGATAATAAATCTTTGACAGGATTGCCAGGATTTGACTGGATCAACAAGATTCATGTCCCGATTCTTAAAATAAAAATATCATCCTGTTGATCCGTGCAATCCCGTTATCCTGTCTCCAAATAATTGAAGAGTTGCT
>METF01000085.1:25273-26309 GCA_001771235.1 Candidatus Zhuqueibacterota bacterium RBG_16_48_16 | reverse complement strand
CGGCAATTTCAAGAAATCCATCCGCCGTCGGCACCGGTCGAATATCATCGAAATAAATGCCTTCTCCGTGATTGTAAGCATCGGTGACATAGCGAAGACGAAGGATGATATTCTTCCCGGCATATTGATCCAGGCTGAACGTGGCTTGCACCCACCCCGGCGATGAGCCGGTGATGCCGTTGCCCTCGTTTTTGTCGTTGGGATTTTGTTCGGTGGTGATATTGCCGGCAAGCGTGTGAAAAGTGCCGCCATTGTCTTCGCTGACTTGTACATAGGCGTAATCGTAATGCCGCTCCAGATCGTACCATGTTCGAAAGGTGAGGGAATCGCCATCGGTCGGGGTGAAATCGACGGCGGCGGTCATGGTCGCTTGATACCTGTCCCTCGAACCGGAATAGTAGCTGTTAGCCCCCTGAAAATTTTTTCCTGTAGTGATCTCAAACCCATCCAAAAACCAGGGACTGCTGCCGGTCTCAGCGCCATCCTCGCCAATCGCATAACGGAGCACTTCTTCAACATCATAGCCGACTGGCTCGTTGACCGAATCCGGCGCGCTTTGCCAATGAATAACAAAGACGCCGTCATCGTCATGAGAGGATGAAGCAAGCATGGCCGGAGCTTTTGGCGGCAACACGCGCCAGGGATCGTCCTGTAAAACTCCGGCAATATCGGCCAGGTAAAGGTTGGCGCCCAGGTTTTCCTGAACCAGTGTCGGGATCAGGGTCTCGGGTGGGAGAAAATGTCCCTGCTCTAACGTCCCCACTTCGGGAGTAAAAGCAAATATCGGCTGTTCTTCATCGCGGGTATAGAAATAGTCGTCCGATCCGCCGTTGGTAATATAGATCGTTCCCATGTTGGGATTACCATAGACGTAGTGATTTTCTTTCGTCATCTCTTTGGCCAGCTCGACAAACACCGGGTGATGCGGCGTGTCGGCAAACTGGTAATCCCAGGGGAAAAGCCACAAGTTGCCGTAGCTGTGGTATGAAAGGGCTGCGACAAAGTGGTGCTGCGCGACAAAATCGCGAAGCGCTTG
>METF01000085.1:21218-25054 GCA_001771235.1 Candidatus Zhuqueibacterota bacterium RBG_16_48_16 | reverse complement strand
ATAGCGGTGATGTCCGGCTCCACACCGTAGTTGTTGACCAGATGGTTGAGAAAGTGGAGGACGATTTCCGGGGTGATGATCTCCCGCGCGTGGATATTGGCGATATAGAGCACTTCCGGCTCGCCGGGCTCATCCATGCCGGGATTGTCCGAGACCTTGATAGCCCAAATATTCCTTTGCTCGATGGAGGTGCCAATGGATTTGACCAGGGTAATATCCGGGTGCGCCGCCGCAACGGAGAACAACTCGTCAGCCATTTCCGCGACGGTATGAAAGGCTCCCATGTCGTCCGTTGCCTGAAGCTGCCTGGCAAGAGAGAGATCCAGGTCGCGGTCGAGAACCTCAACCGGCAAGCCCAGCGATTCCAGCCGCGCCACATCGTCATCATCGGCGACGATATCCGCATAGCGGTCGATCCAGGGCTGGGCAAAATCAAGCTGCTGCTGCATCAGCAGGCGCGCCTGTTCGCTATTTTTCAGGTAAACCCTGATGAGCTGTTTTTGCCCGTAAAGCGCCATTGGAGCGCATAGAATGACAAGCAGAAAGATTTTTTTAAGTGATGGGATCATACATTTGCATGCAGACATTTTAGAATATAGACATCGTCGTCCGGTTCATTGTTCCGCTGGTTTTGTATGAATACCTGTCGAGAGGGAAATTTGCGTCAATGGTTTTTGTGTTTATTGCCCGAATGTTCAATTTTTAGTAGCTACATACAGCCACAAAGTCGCGAAGCCACGAAGGAACACAAAGAATTTATTTAGGAAAATCCTATTGAGCATGGATGCCGGTCTTCAAGGCAATTTTTTATCCGCCGCGGACAAAAATTCTTTGTGAACCTTTGTGTCTTTGGGGCTTTGTGGCAGATACATGAACAGTTACAATTTTTGTTATTCCTCGGTAAAAAAGCTTGTGCCTATCAAGCCATGATCCGCAAAACTGTAATAGTTGTCTTTGCCGATGATAATATGATCCAAAACCGACAAATCCACATAACGGCAGGCCTGGACAATTTTTTGCGTGACAAGCTTGTCCTGATCCGAAGGGGTCGGATCGCCGCTGGGATGGTTGTGCAGCAGGATAATGGCGGCGGCCGAAAGCTGAACCGCGGCGATGATGATCTCGCGTGGTGATACCACGCTTTCGTTGAGGCTGCCTTCGAATAACACTCTTTCGCTCAGGATGTCGTTGCGAGCGGTCAAAAAAAGCACGCGGAATTGCTCGCGGCCCAGATCGCGCATGCGCAGGTGAGTAAGCTTATAAATATCCTCGGAAGAGCTCACCCTGTCCATGACGCGCCATTTTTGCTGCGCCAACCTTTTGGCCAGCTCCAGGGCCGCTTTGATTTGTGCGGCTTTGGCGCTGCCGATGCCATTGATTTTGCACAGCTCGTCGGCGGGCTGACTGTCCAGGCCGCGTATGCCGCCAAAGTGGCTGATGAGAAATCGCGCCAGATCGACCGAGGTGTTTCTGCCGCTGCCGGTTCTCAGGATGATGGCCAGCAACTCGGCATCGGACAGAACATCCGCGCCGTGTTGCAGCAGCTTTTCCCGTGGCCGCTCATCTTTAGGCCAGTCGGGAATTTTTTGCGAATACTCTTGCCCCATTGTTATGACCGCCTGTTGTGAGTTTGGATGATTGGATGATTATGCCGGATGGCAGATGCCAGAAACCAGATACCGGATACCATATTCCATATCAGTTCTGCAAGATCGCTTATTATAATCGGATTGTGGGTAAAGCTTTGTGATCATAGGGCAATCCGGGGATTTTTAACAGACTCTTAAGAAGCAGGATCAAAATAAAGTAGCTTGAGTTAGGAGTGGCTTGAGTTACACTCACTCAAGGCACTCTAATTACTCCAGGCACTCAAGGCACTATCTAAAATAGCCGAGCTTTCATCAGTCAAATCACTCTATTAGAAGATTCTTAATGATTTTGCCTTTAATTATTTTGACTTTTTTTATAATGGCTGAGCAATTTGAGCACCCGTAATCAGTGAGGAAGCTTTGCTACCCTTCAAAGCGAAGTCCATAAAGCTCGACAACATTGTTGTAAAGAATATCGTATGCTAATTCGATGGCTCTCTCTTCGCTCCAATTCAAGCCGGTGACATATTCCCGGGCCAATATTTTTGCCAGCTCTTTTTTGTACATGCGAAATTTCGGCAGCACGAATTCCAGGCTATGGGCATCGCTGAAATAGCCGATCATTTTATTAGCAGGCAAAGAGTGCATCCGCGCACAGAGATCGTCGAAAATAAAGGCAGGCAGATTACTGTACCACCAATGCCCCTGGGCGTAGACATTGTGGTAAATCCAGGCGTAGGCGATGAGCTCGTGATTTTGCGCATGGCTGATGACGCTGACCGGGAATTTCACGTTGGGGAAGGCATTGAACAGCTTGTGCAGCTCGACGAGACTGCAGCGCTGGTCGAACAGGTCGGTTCCGTTTATCACCCCGTGATCGTAGACATCGCGAATGACGCCAAAAAGAATGTGCATCGGCACCTGGTGCTCCTGGCAGCGCTGGGCCAGCTCGAACAACGTAAATGTGGCCATCTGGTTTCGTTCTTCCGGGGTAAAAAAATCACCGCGCGTCGCTTTGGCAACCAGGCCGTCGATTTTCGTTTCCGACGCAAACGACAGCGATAAATCGGGCGGAAGACTGGTGGTGCAGGCCGCCAGGTTATAGCGGGTCAGGCGGTCAAAAACTTTATGCAGCGCCAATCGGAGACTGTTGGCATTGGTCACCTGTATATCCGTTGTTTCGATCAGCCGCGCCCGCACCTCTTTTGATTCAAAGCTGAGAACCAGGTCATCCACTCTCAGGGAGGGGATGTAGAAATTCAGGTCGATGCCGTCAAGATCGTCCTTGAGAGGATGGCTTGTAAAAACGGCTTTGATATTGGATACGTTTTTTATATGCGCGCTCCAGTCCGCGGATTGCAGACGCGATTCACAGTGGTCAATAATGGCATCGACATTCCAGTCGGCAGAGATGTCGGCAGGCAGGTCAAAAAAGTCTGTCAGCATGTCGGCGAACCAGCGGAACTGGGCGGTCGAGGCGAAGCCGGGCATGTATTGCAAAATGGCCCTGGCGCGCGCATCATCGGGGACGGTGTACTTGATACGATCCGGGTCCATGCCCGATGAATGGGACAAGGAGGTGTAATAAGGATAAGAGAGAATGTCCCACAACGACCGCGCCGCCGGTTTATGCGGATCGATGTGGCTGTGCGGATCGATGATGGGGATTTTGTCGATTTTGGTAAAAAGAGATTTTTCGAGATCGGTCATGCTATCTTAATTTTCTATACAGCGATCTTGTCAAAATTTCGTATCTACTCAGCCCACGAAACACACGAAACAAACAAAATTATTTTTCTGAACGTTTTTTCAAAATTTTCAGATTTTTATCGATCAGCTCGATCCTCTGCTGAACGCAGGCGTAGGATCGCAGCGGGTCTTCCGGCGTATGGGTCACGTAATCGATCAGTTTGTCAAGGGTCGTCGTTGCCACGTGCATTCGCGTATCGGACGATCCGTAATAGATAAAAATCTGGCCGTTTTTCCGCGCAACCCATCCGTTGGAAAAAGTCACGTTCGAGACGTCGCCCACCCGCTCCTTGCCCGTCGGCGCAATGAAAAACCCGCCCGGCTGATGGGTTATTCTATACGGTTCTTCGAGCGAGGTCATAAAGAGATACAGCACGTAGCGCAGCCCGGCAGCGGTATTGCGAACACCATGCGCCAGGTGCAGCCAGCCCTGTTTGGCTTTGATCGGCGCCGGCCCCTGCCCGTTTTTCACTTCTTTGATCGTGTGATAGATGCGGT
>METF01000085.1:16488-21150 GCA_001771235.1 Candidatus Zhuqueibacterota bacterium RBG_16_48_16 | reverse complement strand
CCGCCCGAGCCGGCGCTTATGAAGCCGTCCTGTGGCCGGGTATAAAATGCGTATTTGCCGCCGACGAATTCGGGATGAAGGACGCAGTTGCGTTCTTGCGGGGAAGGCGTTTTCAAATCGTCCAGCCGCTGCCATGTTTTCAGGTCTTTGGTGCGGGCAATGCCGCACTGTGCAATAGCCGAAGAGGTATCCTCGCGCGGCACGCTCGCATCTTTTCGTTCGGTGCAAAACACCCCGTAAATCCAGCCGTCTTCGTGACGGGTGAGCCGCACGTCATAGACATTCACATCCGGGTTTTCCGTTTCCGGCATAATCACTGGATAATCCCAAAAGCGAAAATGATCAATGCCATTGGGGCTTTCGGCAATGGCAAAGAACGATTTGCGGTCGGCGCCTTCGACACGCGCCATCAGGCAAATCTTGTTTTTGAATTCGATGGCGCCGGCGTTAAACACACAGTTAATTCCCAGCCGCTCCATCAAAAACGGATTGGAGCCGTAATCGAGATCGTAGCGCCAAAAAACCGGTGTGTGCTTGTTTGTCAAAACAGGATATTTGTACCTGTCAAAAACGCCATTGCCACTTTTGGCCTTTTTGTTTTTTCTCGATAACAGCTTTTTATGCTTTTTGAACAATTTATCCAATCGCTTTTCAAAATCTTTTTTTCCCATAGTTATGATCTCTCAAGGTTAAGTCATCAGTTTATGTCAAAATACTTTCAAGGCGCTGTAAACGCTTTGGCGAAATTGTCGGATCAGCTCATTTTGCATAAGATCGTTCTACTTGAGAAAAATGTGTCAAAGACTTTGAAAGATAAAACCCGGATGGGTTAATAGATGAAATCCGCCATCGCGACAGCCGGATTCGATCCCTTTTCTGCAAAAAAGCGAGTAAAGATATAATTGTTTGGCCAGAAATGCAAGGCTTAACTTGGGAATAGCACCTGTTGAATTATCGTTATTCTATTCAACTTTACGGAGAAAGCTTTTGGCAAACGACAAAAAAATCACCATACGAATCGTCGGTGAATCGGGTGAGGGGATCGTATCGACCGGTGAAATCCTGAGCAGAATCCTGCAGGACATGGGACAACGGCTGATGACGTTCCGCACCTATCCTGCCGAAATAAAGGGCGGGCAGTGCCTGTTCCAGCTCAGGTTTTCGCAACGGTCTTTGCATACGCCGGGAGAAAATCCGGAGATTCTGATATGTTTCGATGAAAAGAGCTATTTCGAGCACGGCATGGCAAAAGAATCGGGAATACTCATCTACAACAGCGACGATACGGCCCCTGAAAGCACAAATTCGCTGCTATCCATTGGCATTCCCTTTGACTCGATTGCCATGAACGATATCGGCAATATACAAACAAAAAATATGATCGCCCTGGGCGCGCTTTCGCACCTGTTGAGCCTGGAGCTGGATCAGGTCGAAAACCTGGTGGCAAAACGCTTTGCAAAAAAGGGAGAGAGCATTGTCCAGGCCAACAGCCGGGCGTTGCATACGGGCTGGTCGTATGTGCAGGACAATTATTTTTATGAACACTCCGGCATCCCGGAGGAACAGGCTGACGAACAGACGGTGTTGCTATCCGGGAACCAGGCATTGGTGCTGGGGGCGTTAGCCGCAGGGTGCCGCTTCTATGCCGGCTACCCCATTACCCCGGCTTCTTCCATCATGGAAACGATGATCCGCGAGCTGCCCCGGTTTGGTGGCCTGGGCATACAGACCGAGGACGAAATGGCGGCCATCGGCGCGGTGATCGGGGCTTCCTACGCCGGCGAAAAAGCCATGACCGCGACTTCCGGACCGGGGTTTTCGCTGATGCAGGAGATGATCGGGCTGGCCAGTATGACGGAAATCCCTGTGGTCATCGTGGACGCGCAGCGGGCCGGGCCGAGCACGGGCATGCCGACAAAAATGGAGCAGGGCGATCTGCTGATGGCGCTGCATGGCTCGCATGGCGAAGGGCCGCGCGTCGTCATGGCGCCTGGCACGGTCGAGGAATGTTTTTCCCTCACGGTCGCTGCTTTTAACATTGCCGAAAAGACACGCACACCGGTCATTTTATTGACAGACCTGGCCCTGGCGCAAAGGATGGCCAGCCTGCCGCTGACGCTGTTTGAAAACGTGCAGGCCATTGATCGAGAAATACTGGGCGAACAAATTGATGGCGACTCGATGCCATATAGCATAACCGAGACAGGCGTCAATCCCATGGCTCTGCCAGGTCAGCCAGACGGCATGTACGTGCCGACAGGCCTGGAGCACGATGAACACGGCCATCCGAACTATTCGCCGGACATGCACCAAAAAATGACTGAAAAAAGACACAAAAAGCTCGGCCTGGCTTTTGAGGTTCATAAAGGATTCGAGATATTCAAGTCGGACGAAGACGAATCGTTTGAGATCGGCGTCATCAGTTGGGGATCGACGGAAGGGCCTTTGCGCGAGGCGTTGGAATCGTTGAGGAGGGAAAATATAAACATTCCGCTCATGCAGCTCAAGCTTTTGAATCCTTTGCCGCGTCAGGCGCTTTTCCGGTTTATCGAGTCGGTGGAAAAGATCGTTATACCGGAGCATAATTATCTCGGCCAACTGGCGGGGATGATCGAGGCGCTCACCGCCAAACCGGTGATCCGGCTCAACAAGGTGACAGGATTGCCGTTCAACCCCTCCGAGCTGGTCGATTTTATCCAGAAGCATATTCGGCTCGTTCCGGCATATCATGAAGCGGTGTGAAAACGGATGAATCAGGATAGAGAGATGTCAGCAAATCTGCTAGCCAAAGATTATAAATCGGATGTCAAGCCGATATGGTGCCCGCGCTGCGGCGACTTTGGCTTTTTGTCGGCGCTGTATAAAACGTTCGAAGAGCTGCAGATCAAGCCTCATGAGACGGTGGTCGTATCGGGCATTGGCTGCGCCGGCCGTACACCGGCGTTCATCAAGACTTATGGCTTTCACGGCGCGCATGGCCGATTGCTGCCAATCGCCATGGGCATCAAGCTGGCGAACCCGGCATTAAAGGTCATCGGCGTCACTGGCGACGGGGATGCTTTCGCCATCGGCATGGGACATTTCCCCCACGCCATCCGCCGCAACGTGGATATGCTCTACGTCGTCCTGGATAATTCCGTTTACGGATTGACCAAAGGGCAAAGCTCCCCCACGACCCCTATCGACCACAAGACCGCCACCAATCCTTTTGGCCTGGATGAAACGCCCCTCGATCCGGTGGCTATCGCCATAGCGGCGGGAGCGGGCTTTGTCGCCAGGATTTTTGCCGGCAACATGAAAGAGATGCGGCAAATCCTTCCCAGGGCCTTCGAATACAAGGGCTTTGCTTTCATTCACGCCCTCAGTCCCTGCAGTACCTTCTACGATACTTTTGATCTCTATCAAAAGCATACTCGCTCTCTGCCGGATGATTATCGCCCGGATAACAGAATAAAGGCATTGGAATACGGCAGCTCGAAAGAACCCATTTACACGGGTATATTTATCAACGAGCGCAGAGCGACCATGGATGAAAAATATGATGCCTTGCTTGCCAGCGTTGAGAGGAACGATGGCATCAGAGAGCTGGCAATCAAATGGGGGCAATGAAGTAACCGATCACGGGGTTCTGTCATTGTCAGTAAAGTTTTTATGGACGGATTACGGGTAGAACAATTTACAAAATCTACTTGGCAATTTTTTACCTTAACTCCCAGCCTGCATAATTCATAAATTGACCGAATGTACGACGCACTTGGTTTTCCTGCAGTGAAGCGATAAATAGGCATAACTTCAGTCATTACAAAAAGTGCGTCGCACATTGTCACTTTTTGTGAATTATAAAGGCTAGAAACGCCTTGATTTTATATGATTCATGATATACATTCATGGCGTATTACTAAAATATACTCGGAGTTTGTTAGACTTCTCGTTTCAAATAATAAAAAATGCTCCATAATATTTGACTTATTTCAAAATGGCAGTATTTTTGTGGTATGAAAATAAAAACATCACTTACATTATCAAAAGAGCTCATTTCAGTTATCGATAAGAAATCGGCTGGCCATAAAAGTCGATCCGATTTTATAGAGAATGCTCTATGGACTTATTTGAATTACCTTATTCGTCAGGAAAAAAATAAGTTAGATTTAAGAATTATTAACGAAAATTCAGATTTCCTCAATCGAGAAGCCCGGGATGTTTTAGATTATCAGGTATAAATTTGAATCGTGGTGATCTATTTCGAGTAAGCCATCCAAGTTCACGCGATCCTAAAAGATCAACTGTATTTGTTGTTGTTAGTCGTCAGATCTTGATTGAATATAATTTCTCAACAGTTATTTGTGCTCCTGTGTACACTCGATATGATGGCTTATCAACGCAAATAGTATTTAAGCCGATTTTGATTCCAAATGGCATCTTTGAAAAACTTGTACCTTGTGAAGCCATAATAAAAATAATCATACTGCAAAAGCAGTAAATAAATCTGTTATTCATTTTAATTCACCCTTGCTGATGTGTAGCCGCATTCTATTGCAATTTTGAAACATTTCCAGTCGGTCCTGATCAAGAGAGTCTTTGCGAGCTCGATTCTTAGATGGCGGCAAAATTGCCCGGGCGATTCTCCAGTTTCCAATAGGAATTTTTTGCGAAATGTTTCAT